>NZ_BAPY01000039.1:0-109397 GCF_025994195.1 Asaia spathodeae NBRC 105894
CAAATATGACAAACGAAAATACAAAAGACGCAACCGCATCGGGATCATGTTCGGCCGTCTCGAGGACTGGCGGCGGGTCGCAACCCGCTACGACAGATGCCCGACCGTCTTCTTCTCAGCCATATGCCTCGCCGCAACCGTCATGTTCTAGCTATGAGTCCTGACCCTAAGATCTATCCGCGTATGAAGTTTAGATCCTTGAAAGGCACGCGCTCCTCAAGCTCGGTAGAAAGGCGTTTGGGAAAGTATGCTTTTCATGATCCGCATCCCTACTCCATGCAGCAAGCCAGCCGATGGGAGGCGCCCAACGTAGGATGGGACGACGAGTGTGCCTACGATTGACGCAGTTCTGTCGGTCTAGAGCGGCGGGTTACGTGGCACGTCAGGTCTCGCTGAGACCTTGTTCAGTGGAAGGGCGGCCTTTCAGGACAGACGCATGCCTTGGCACGCTCCCGGCATCAGCAGCTGTCGCGCCCAAGATGGTTTGCCGCCTCACAACTCTCTATCCACGCTCTGAATGCCAACCCTATCCGGGTCGCGAAAGCTCGCAGGCTTGGGAGACTGTTCACCAAAACGCTTACGTCGTAACGCCCTAGCGGGAGAGGGGCAGACGGGTTATATTAGGCGCTTGTTGCGAGTAGGAGCGTCACGCCAGCATGTCCGAACAGATCCGTCCGACCGAGTTGCCAGAGAACCTCGATGACGAAGCCGATTATGGTGCCTCATCCATCTCGGTTCTCAAGGGGCTCGATGCGGTACGCAAACGCCCCGGCATGTATATCGGCGACACGGATGACGGGTCTGGCCTGCATCACATGGTCTTCGAGATCATCGACAATGCAGTAGACGAAGCGCAGGCTGGTCATGCCACACGCTGCGTGCTCACCATGAATGGCGATGGCTCGATCAGTGTGCGCGATAACGGTCGTGGCATTCCGACCGATCTGCACGAGGAAGAAGGCGTCAGCGCCGCAGAGGTCGTTCTGACGAAGCTTCACGCAGGCGGCAAGTTCAACCAGAATTCCTATAAGGTATCAGGCGGTCTGCACGGCGTGGGTGCCGCTGTGGTCAACGCGCTTTCCGAGTGGATGGAAGTGCGCATCTGGCGTAACGGGCTCGAACATTTCATCCGCTTCCAGCATGGCGAGCGCGACGACGCGCTTACCGTGGTCGGTGCCAGTGACGAACCGCGCGGCACGCTTGTGACGTTCAAGCCGAGCAAGCAGACCTTCACCAAGGTCGATTTCGAGTTCGGCATCCTCGAGCGTCGTATGCGCGAGCTGGCCTTCCTGAATTCCGGCCTCGAGATCGTGCTGCGTGACGAGCGCCATGCCGAAAACAAGGAAGTCGTCTTCTGCTATGAAGGCGGCCTGAGCGCCTTCGTCGAATATCTCGATGCGAGCAAGACCTCGATTGTCACGCCACCGATCGTGGGGGCCATTGATCACGCCGAAAGCGGTATCAAGGTCGAGTTCGCGCTCACCTGGAATGACAGCTTCCATGAAACGATGCTGTGCTTCACCAACAATATCCCGCAGCGCGATGGCGGCACGCATCTGGCTGGTTTCCGCCAGGCCCTGACGCGTATTGTCGGTAAATACGCGGAGACAGGATCGTCGAAGAACTCCGCTGCCCTGACCGGCGAGGACATGCGCGAGGGCATGACGGCCGTTCTCTCGGTCAAGGTGCCGGACCCGAAATTTTCGTCGCAGACAAAGGACAAGCTGGTTTCGTCTGAAGTGCAGCCTGTGGTGCATGTGACGGCAGCTGATTCAATCGGCCACTGGTTCGAAACCCACCCGCGTGAGGCCAAGGCCATCATCGCGAAGGTCAACGAAGCCGCAGCCGCCCGTGATGCCGCACGTCGTGCGCGCGAACTGACGCGACGCAAGGGCGTGCTCGATGTTTCCTCGCTGCCGGGCAAGCTGGCAGATTGTCAGGAGCGCGATGCGAGCAAGGCCGAAATCTTCATCGTCGAGGGTGACTCGGCAGGTGGAACGGCCAAGCAGGGGCGCGATCGCCGCTTCCAGGCCATTCTCCCACTCAAGGGCAAGATCCTAAACGTCGAACGCGCGCGTTTCGACCGTATGCTCGGCTCGGCCGAAGTCGGCACACTGATCACCGCGCTCGGCACAGGCATCGGGCGCGGCGATGTGGAGCAGGGCGGTTTTTCGGTCGAGAAACTGCGCTACCACAAGATCGTCATCATGACAGACGCTGACGTCGACGGCTCTCATATCCGGACGCTGCTTCTGACCTTCTTCTTCCGTCAGATGCCCGAACTGATCGAAAAGGGCTATCTCTACATTGCCCAGCCGCCGCTCTATCGTGCGAAGCGTGGCAACGAAGAACGCTATCTGAAAGACGACGCTGCTCTGGAGCAATATCTGCTCGACAAGGCGCTGGCCAATGCCTCGCTGACGTTGTCCGACGGTCAAGTGCTGGCTGGAGACGCGCTGATGGAGCGCGTCAAGGCAATGGGGCAGGTGGCCAAGACGCTCACGGCGTTTGCCTCCAAGATCCCTGTCTGGGTGCTCGAACAGACCTATGTCGCCAAGGCCTTGTCCCTTGGTCATGATCACGCGCAGGAACGGGCCCCTGTTCTGCAGGCTCGCCTCGATGCGGCTTCGCCGGTCAATGAGCGTGGCTGGATGGTCGGTCCTACAGAAGAAGGCGGGCTGCGCCTAGCGCGCACCGTTCGTGGTGTCGGTGAGGTCTACACGCTTGATGCCGCGTTGCTGCGCTCGGCAGAGGCGCGCTGGCTGGCAGGCGAAGGCAGCCGCGTTGCCGATGATTTCGCGGCGACTGTAACGCTCGCTCTCGATAGCCAGTCGACGGAACTTGCAGGCCCGGCAATGGTTTTTGATCGGGTGGTGCAGCAGGGTCGCAAGGGCCTTGCCATCAACCGGTTCAAAGGTCTGGGCGAAATGAACAATGAGCAGCTTTGGGACACGACGCTCGACCCGGCCACACGCATTCTGCTTCAGGTCAAGGTGGGAGATGTTGAAGATGCCGGACAGGTCTTCTCGACGCTCATGGGCGATGTGGTCGAGCCCCGTCGCGACTTCATTGTTGGCAATGCCCAGAAGGTCGCCAATCTTGACGTTTAAGGCAATCGGCACCGCCCTGTTTCTTGGAGGAACGGTGCTGACAGTTGCGTCGGCCCATGCTGCTGATATTGGTGAAGGCAGTGCGGCGGCAACGGCAGAGAGCGCTCGTCAGACGACGGCTGTCTATCGTGTCTATAATCACGGGCTGCATGTGGTTGACGCGACTGCCGATTACAGGCTGACCGATGGGGGCTATGGCATCCGCACGACCATCCATGCGGGCGGCCTGCTCAGTATGTTTCTGCGTATGGATATCCAGAGCACTGCGCAGGGGCATTTCGATCATGACCATGTGCAGCCCACCGGGTATGAAAGCGCAGGCTACTCCCGTGGCAAGCATCGTAACGTGGTGCTGAATTACGCCAATGACACACCGCAGATCGTCGCGCTCGATCCGAAGGAAAGCGATCGCGAGGCCGTGCCGCAGAGCGATCTTTCCCACGCCATGGATACGCTGAGCGCCATGGCCTATCTGCTGGAAAACGTGCGTCACACCGGAAAATGCGACGGTAGCGCGCAGGTTTTCGACGGGCTCAGGCTGAGCGCCATGACATCGCACGGCCCCTTCAAGGCGGCTGTCCCTTCCTCGTTCGGTCAGAAATTCACCGGCGAGGCGCTACGGTGCGACTTTGTGGGACAGCAGGAGGCGGGATTCATCAAGGATTCCTCCCATTTGGATGTCATGAAAGCCCCGCATCCCGGCGCCGCCTGGTTCCAGAACCTGCCTGGCGTGGGTCTCACGGCAGTACGGATCGAGTTCGAGCATCCCAAGCTCGGTCCGATGATCGCCGTTCTCGATCGGCAACCCACGACGCAGCAATAAGCCGTCATTGCGGACACTTCCCTCTGCTATCGCGTTGGACAGCAGAGGGAAACGCTCAGTTGGGGCGTGAAAGATCGTAGATCAGACGCGGCAACTCGGCGACGCACCCGGCTATGGCGGTTGCATGGGCTGACATGGTGCGGTCGCCATAGCCCCAGCTTGCAAAAAGCGACGGCATCGGAACACCCATGGCCGCTCTGATATCGTTCTGATGATCTCCGATCATGATTGCGCGTGTCGGTTCTGCATTGATCATGCGCACCGTCTTGCGAATATGATCGGGGTCCGGTTTGCGCATAGGGAAACTGTCACCTCCACCAATTGCATTGATCAGTGAGGCGATCCCGAGCTGTTCGATGATGGCCTGGGCCGCCTTGACGGGTTTATTGGTGCAGATCACGCAGGAAATACCTCGCTCTTGCAGTGTTGCGAGTGTCTTCTCCGTATCAGGAAAGAGCTGTGTCTTCTGCGTGGCGCGAGGCTCGTAGATATCGAGAAAGCGTCTGGTTGCCTCATCACGGTCGATCCGATTTTCATCGCCGCCATAAGTCAGCAGACGATCCACGAGCGCCCGCGCTCCATCGCCTATCATCGCTCTGACGGCTTCCTCGCTGGGAAGATGCAGATCATAGGATTTCAGCAGCTCCATGCCACTCTCTGCAAGGTCGGGCAGGCTGTCGACAAGCGTCCCATCCAGATCGAAAACAGCGGTTTTGATTTCGGTGCTCAACGGAGTTTTCCTTTGATCGGAGGCGGATGCAATAATCGGCAACCCGAAGTGACAGAACGCGGGTTTGACAGGGCTCGGCTGGGTTGGCTACGCCACTGAACAATATGACATCACTTTCTTTTTCCGACGGCCAGACCGTCCGCCATCACAAACCCACGACTGCCGTGATCCTGGCTGCCGGCCTCGGAACGCGCATGCGCTCATCGCTCCCCAAGGCGCTTCATCCGCTTGGCGGAAGGCCGATGATTACCCACCTGATCGAAACAGCCGGATCGGTCTTTGATCGACTCGTTGTGGTGGTCGGCCCCGATATGCAGGCGCTCGAGAAAGCGGTCACTCCCTGGCCTTGCGTCGTGCAGTCAGAGCGCCTCGGCACGGGCCACGCGGCACGTATGGCGGAAGATCTCTTCGGCGAGGGCGATGTCGCAATCCTCTATGCCGATAACCCGCTGATCACTGCAGACACGATGCGTGCCCTGTTGGCTGCACGTCGCCGGGAGGGCACGTCTCTGGCGCTTCTGGCCATGCGTCCGGCCGACCCGGGCCGCTATGGACGGGTGATCGAGCGTAATGGCTGCGTGCAGGAAATCGTGGAATGGAAGGATGCCACCGAAGCGCAGCGTGAAGTGACCCTGTGTAATGCGGGCGTGCTGTGTGCAGATGCTGCCGACCTGCGGCGCTGGCTTGGCGCCCTGCGCAACGAAAATGCCCAGGGCGAATATTACCTGACCGACGTCGTGGCACAGGCTGCCGCCGAAGCAGATGTGCATCATGTCGAGGCCCCTTCGGAAGAATTGGCAGGCATCAACTCGCGTGCCGAACTCGCCGTGGCGGAGGCAAGCCTGCAAAAGCGCCTGCGTCTGGCGGCGATGGAAGCCGGCGTAACGCTGGTGGCGCCGGAGACCGTATTCTTCAGCGTTGATACGGTCCTTGCGCCCGATGTCGTGGTTGAACCCAACGTGGTTTTCGGTCCCGGAGTAACAGTGCATAGCGGCGCACGGATACGGGCTTTCAGCCATCTGGAGGGCTGTGTTGTCGGCGGCGAGGCCCTGATCGGTCCCTATGCCCGCCTGCGCCCCGGAACAATCTGTGGCAAGGGCACGCATGTCGGCAATTTCGTCGAGCTCAAGGCCACGCAGCTTGGTGATGGGGCCAAGGCCAATCACCTGTCCTATCTGGGCGATAGCAGCATCGGGGCCCGCACCAATGTCGGCGCAGGAACCATCACCTGCAATTATGACGGGTTCTTCAAGCACCGCACCACGATTGGTGAAAATGTCTTCGTGGGTTCCGACGCCATTCTGGTGGCACCCGTGACCATTGGCGATAATGCCCTTATCGCGGCGGGCAGCGTGATTACCGAGGATGTGGAACCCGGCGCCCTTGCCCTGGGTCGATCCAGACAGACGAACAAGCAGGAGCGCGGCCGCATGATCAGTGAGTCGCTGCGCGCAAAGAAGGAACAGGGCTGATGTGCGGAATTTGCGGCGTCGTCGGGCATCGGAATGCCACTCCGCTTATCGTCGAGGCGCTGCGTCGTCTCGAATATCGTGGTTATGATTCAGCTGGTATCGCCAGCCTCGTCGATGGGCAGATCTCCCGTCGCCGTGCGGCTGGCAAGCTGGATAATCTTCAGGCCGTCCTGGATGTGCAGCCCCTTGCCGGCGTGACCGCAATTGGTCACACGCGCTGGGCAACACATGGCCTGCCGAATGAGACCAATGCCCATCCCCATGCAACCGGTCGTGTGGCGATTGTTCACAACGGCATCATCGAGAATTATGAGGAACTCAAGGCCGAGATGCAGGCCGTGGGTCGGCAGTTCACCTCTGACACCGATACCGAGTGCGTTGCACAACTCGTCGATTTCTATCTCGATCAGGGCCTGTCGCCACGAGACGCTGCCAGCAAGACGCTCGGACGCCTGCAAGGGGCTTATGCCATCGCGATGATTTTCGCCGGACATGAGGGGCTTATGATCGGCGCACGGCACGGTGCGCCACTTGCCGTTGGTTTCGGGGAGGGCGAGATGTTCCTCGGTTCTGACAGCCTGGCTCTGGCACCGCTTGCCCGAAAGATCGCCTATCTCGACGACGGTGACTGGTGCGTCCTCCAGCCTGATGGTGTCGAATTTTTTGATTCAGCCAATCTGAGGGTTCAACGTCCAGTCCAGACGATCGCCCTGATGGCAGGGACGGTCGGCAAGGATGGCTATCGCCATTACATGGAGAAGGAGCTTCACGAGCACCCTGTGGTGATCGGGCAGACATTGCAGCGCATCATTGACCCGGTGACACGTGCGATCAACCTGCCGGAGTTCCCGTTTGACCTCGCCGAATTGCCGCGTGCCGTCATCACCGCTTGTGGATCGGCCTTCTATGCCGGTCTCGTCGCGCGGTACTGGCTCGAGGCTGAAGCGCGCCTGCCGGTGGATATCGATGTCGCGTCAGAACTGCGCTACCGCAATCCGCCGCTGACACCCAAAGGCATGGCGCTGATGATCTCGCAATCGGGCGAGACAGCAGACACGCTGGCCGCCATGCGCAGCCTGCGCGAACGCGAGCAGCACATCGTGTCGATCCTCAATGTAGAGGGCAGCACCATGGGGCGCGAAAGCGACGTGGTGCTTGGCATGGTCGCCGGGCCTGAAATCTCGGTTGCCAGCACGAAGGCATTCACGGCACAGCTTTCGGTTCTTGCCGTTCTGACCATTGCCATGGCGCGTGCCCGCAACACGATGTCGGCCAGACGCGAGGGTGAGTTGCTGGCCAATCTGCTCGACCTGCCGTCACGCGCTGCCGAAGTCTTTTCTCGGGCGGGCGCGATCCAGGCCATGGCGGCCTCCGTCGCCGAGGCGCGGGACGTGCTTTATCTCGGGCGCGGTATCTGCTTTCCCGTGGCTCTTGAAGGGGCGCTCAAGCTCAAGGAAATCTCCTACATCCATGCAGAGGCCTATGCGGCTGGCGAGATGAAGCACGGTCCGATTTCGCTCATCGACAAGGATGTGCCGATCGTCGTGATTGCCCCGTCAACCATCCTGTTCGACAAGACGCTGTCGAACATCCAGGAGGCCAAGGCCCGTGGTGGGCGAATCATGGCCTTCACCGATGAGAAGGGCGCCCAGCGCCTGAGCGGTATCGCCGAACACATGGTCATTCTGCCGGACGTCGATCCTTTCGTGGCGCCCATCCTCTACACGATTCCCGTGCAGATGCTCGCTTATGAAGTGGCCCTGCGTCGGGGGACGGATGTTGACCAGCCGCGCAACCTCGCCAAATCGGTGACTGTGGAGTAACCTGCGGGCGAAACAGCGCAAGGACGACTGACATGGCGGGATCGGGACCGACGATACTCATCCAGGGTGCTGGAGTGGCCGGGCTCGTGACTGCCGTGACCCTTGCCGAACGCGGCGCGCAGGTGACGCTCCATGAATCTGGGCCGCGTATCGGCAGCGGCGCGTCGTGGTTTGCCGGTGGCATGCTCGCACCATGGTGCGAGGCCGAAGCGGCCCCGGAAGAGGTGACCCGTGACTCGCTCAACTCGCTCGCATGGTGGGCCAGTCATGTGCCGGATGTCATCCGTAACGGCAGCCTCGTGGTTGCCCCCCCGCGCGATCAGGTCGAGCTCAACCGTTTTGGAAGACGTACCAGCCATTTCGAGACGCTGGGTTCAGACGCGATCGCCGAACTTGAACCTGATCTGGCAGGCCGCTTCGACCGTGCGCTGTTCTTTGCTGAGGAAGGTCATGTCGACCCGCGTATTGCCCTGGGCCGTCTCAAGGAGCGCCTGCTGATCTTGGGGGGGCATATCAGGCTCGACACCTCGGTTGTCGACGGCCAGTTCGACTGGGTGGTCGATTGCACTGGCATACAGGCGCGGGAGAGCGAGCCCGATTTGCGCGGTGTACGCGGCGAGATGATCCTTGTTCGATGCCCTGACGTTGTGCTTCATCGCCCCGTTCGAATGCTGCATCCGCGCATCCCGATCTATATCGTGCCGCGCGAGCATGGCGTATTCATGGTGGGTGCCACCATGGTCGAGAGCGATGACGGGCGGGAAATCACGGTCCGGGCCATGAGCGAGTTGCTGAACGCACTCTACACCTTGCATCCTGCCTTTGCCGAGGCCGAGATCATAGAAGCCAATGCAGGGATCAGGCCGTCCTACCCCGACAACGTGCCTCGTGTGCATCGCGACGGACATCGCCTCTCGGTCAATGGCATGTATCGCCACGGTTTTCTGCTGTCCCCCGCAAGAGCGGCAGAAGTGGCTGACATCATCTTTACGCAAGCCGCCTGATCTACAGGGCCACGGTGGCGTTTCATAGCGGGCGTGGAAACCCGGTCTGTCAGAGCCGGGCGTTTCGCGCAGTCAGGAATGGGAGAGAACTGCCATGCAGATCATGGTGAATGACGAGACGAAGCTCATCGCGAGCCGCTTCCTCTCCGAAGCGCTGATCGAGCTCGGCTATGGCGAGACGAAAGTGGCAACAGCCGTCGACGGTGTGTTTGTACCCCGCTCGGCGCGTGGAGCCAAGGCATTAGAGGAAGGGGCGAGGCTTGAGATTCTCGCGCCGATGCAGGGGGGCTGACCCATGCACGCCTATGGTATCGATCTCTCTTCGCCTCTGATGCTGGGCACTGCCCTTTATGACAGCCCGGCCATCCTGGCGGATTCAGTGCGGCGTGGTCGCCCCGGTGCGGTGACAGTCTCGCTGAGGCGCGAATCTGCAGGCCTCCAGGCGGGGCAGGCCTTCTGGGAGCTCGTACGCGGCTTTGACGTGCCGGTACTGCCCAATACCGCTGGCTGTCATACGGTGCGCGAGGCCGTTACAACCGCGCAGATGGCACGCGAAGTGTTCGAAACCGACTGGATCAAGCTGGAAGTCATCGGGCAGGGCGATCTGCTGCAGCCGGACGTCTTTGCTCTCGTCGAGGCCGCACGCATCCTGAACGAAGAGGGGTTCAAGGTCTTTCCCTATATGACGGAGGACCTCGTGGTGGCAGAGCGTCTGCTGCGCGCCGGGTGCGAGGTGCTCATGCCGTGGGGAGCCCCGATAGGGTCGGGCAGGGGGCTGAACAACCTGTTCGGGCTGCGCGCCCTGCGTGCCCATTTTCCGGAGGTGCCCATGGTGATCGATGCCGGTATCGGGCGCCCTTCGCATGCCGTCACCGCCTTCGAGCTGGGCTTTGACGCCATCCTGATCAACACGGCCGTGGCAAAAGCAGGTGACCCGGCGGCCATGGCAGAGGCTTTTCGTCTCGCCTGTGATGTCGGGCAACTGGCGAAGACCGCAGACCCGATGGACGAGCGCGACATGGCTGTTCCCTCGACGCCCACTCTAGGCAAGGCAAGTTTCGCATCATGAGTTCACGGCTTCCATCCCCGATCTATCCCGTCGTCGATCACCCACGTTGGATAGAGCGTCTGGGCTCTGCAGGGGCCCGCTTCATTCAGCTTCGTCTAAAGGACCTGTCCCCTGAGGTCCTGCGGGCGCAGGTGATCGAGGGACAGGAGGCAGCCGCGCGTCACAATGTGCGCCTCGTTCTCAACGATTACTGGCAGCTCGCCCTCGAGCTGGGCATCGATTATATCCATATCGGTCAGGAAGACCTCGATACGGCTGACCTCGATCAGATCCGGGCTGCACGCATCGCATTCGGCATTTCGACCCATTCCCATGGAGAGCTTGAGCGGGCGCTGTCTGTACAGCCGGATTACGTGGCACTTGGCCCGATCTGGGAGACGAAGCTCAAGAAGATGATCTGGGAACCTCAGGGTGTCGAGAAACTGACGGAATGGCGCCGCATCATAGGGCCGGAAATGCCGCTGGTTGCGATTGGCGGCATTACGAAGGAGCGTGCACCGTCCTGCCTCGCGGCAGGGGCTGACAGCGTCGCTGCCGTTTCCGATTTTATCGCATCCCCCAACCCAGAGCATCAGGTCGAGGCCTGGCTGAAAGCATGTTTGGGCTGAAAATCAGTAATATTTCCATCAAATAGGGGAGTTGCCCTCGCGGAGTCGTGACGATTCGCGTATAGAATTTTCATCTTGCAAAAAAGAGGGGAGAACACGCGCGCATGATGGTGACGGGACTGGCTGCCATTATTCTGGCGCTGGCGCTTTTGATGGTACTCATCAGTGCAGTGCAGCCTTTGGCCCGTCGGCTTGAGGTATCGGAGACCGTTCTCCTCGCTCTTGCCGGTATCGGCATCGGTGCGGCGGCCGACCTTCTGCTGCGCTCTTCCCTGACCGAAATCTTTGACGGCGCTGCTGAGACGCTCCTCTATTTCCCGATCAACAGCGAAGCCTTTCTGCTGATCTTTCTTCCTATTCTGGTTTTTCAGGGCGCGCTGGCAATCGATGTGCGTCGTCTGGCGCATGAGACGGCAACCGTGCTTTTGCTGGCCGTGGTGGCCGTGCTCGTCTCGACCCTTACCATAGGCGGGGCGCTTTATCCGTTCGCCGGTCAGTCCATGGTGGTCTGTCTGCTTCTCGGCTCGATTGTCGCTACGACCGACCCGTCAGCAGTTGCTGGTATCTTTCGCGAGATTGGTGCGGCGTCACGTCTGACACGGCTCGTCGAAGGCGAGGCCTTGCTCAATGATGCTGCGGCGATCGCCATTTTCTCCATCCTTCTGGCTTCCGTCACCTCGCACCGCCATATCGAGCTTGGCGAAACCATCATCGACTTTCTGGCCTCCTTCGGCGGGGCGATCGTTGTTGGCGTGGCAATTGGGCGGTTGACCCTGCTTATGATTGCAGGGCTGGGCGGGTCAGTGGCAGCCGAAATCACGCTGACGCTCGCTTTGCCCTACATCGTCTATATCATCTGCGACGAGTTCCTCGGCTTCTCAGGCGTGGTCGCTACTGCCGCCTCGGGGCTGACACTTTCTGTTTATGGTCCCTCAACGTTCAGGCCGCAGGTCTGGCGCTTTCTCAACGAACTCTGGGTGCAGCTCGTCTTCTGGGCGGGGTCGCTCGTGTTCGTCCTGGCCTCGATGCTTGTGCCGCGCCTCCTGATCGGCATGACGCGTTGGGATTGTGTGCTGATCCTTATCGCGACCGTCGCAGGTCTCCTGGCCCGCGGTGCCGTGGTGTTCGGTCTGCTGCCGATCCTGGCGGCGGCCAAATTGTCACCCCCGGTGCCGGCGCCTTTCAAGACGACCATGGTTTGGGGCGGGCTTCGTGGTGCCATTACCCTCGCTCTGGCGCTCGCCGTGACAGAGAACCAGCGCGTATCGACCTCAACGGCGCATTTTATCGGCATCATCGCAACCGGATTCGTGCTGATCACATTGCTCGTCAATGGCACGACGCTCCGCTACCTCGTGGTGTTTCTCAAGCTTGACCAGCTTCCCACCATCGATCAGGCCATGCGCCATCAGGTGCTGAGCAGTGGCCTGGCCCAGGTGGCGGAACGCACGCATACGCTCGCCGATGAACTCGGCTTCGGCTCCGGAACACAGCAGACCATCATCGGGCAAATCGAAAGACGGGCGCAGGAGGAGAGCGAGGCCAACACCTTCGATACGGCGCTCGGCGACAGGCAGCGCGTGACGCTTGCCCTGATTACCATCGCCAACCGCGAGCGATCGCTCCTGCTCGATCTGTTCCGTATTCGCGGTCTGTCACGCCGCGTCATGGAAACGCTGCTACGATCCTCTGAAGCTATGGTCGACGGAGCAAGGCTAGAAGGGCGTTACGGCTATGTGCGCGCGCTGCGTCGGCGGCTGCGCCCGACACTGCGTTTCCGCGTGGCGCAGATGCTGCATCGTCGGTTCCATATCGACAAGCCGCTCATGTATTGCATGTCGGAACGCTTCGAGATGCTTGTTATCGCCCATCTCGTCTCGCTATCGCTCATGCGCTTCATGCATGAGCGTCTCGAGCCGACACTGGGCAACCGTATCGGTGAGATCGTCTCTGAAGTTCTGGGGCGTCAACGTCGCATGCTCGATGATGCCCTCGAAATGCTACGCCTGCATTATCAGGGTTATTCAGAGGCGCTCGAGAGCCGCATTCTGCATCAGATCGCCTTGCGGCTTGAGGAAGAGGAATACGACGAGCTTCTCTCCGATAACCTTGTCAGTGAAGAGCTGCATCGCGAATTGCTCAAGGATGTCGAGAAGCGTCAGGAGCGCCTCGAGAAGCCACTGCGTTTCAATATCAAGAGCGGTATCGAGCAGCGCCTGCGGTCTTTTCCTGCCTTTCGTGGCGTGCCCGATGGGGTCCTGCACGATCTGGCGATGAATATATCCCTGCGCTTTGCATCACCGGGTGAGGTGCTTCTCCGACGCAACGGCAAGATCAGGATGGTCTATGCCGTAGTGGCCGGTCTGGCTGAGGTGCATATCGCCGAGCAGGACGTGCAATTCGGGGCAGGGGATCTGATAGGGGCCGCGTCGCTTATCAATCAGACCTATTCACGGGGCACGGTGCGGACGATGCAGTTCTGTCATCTTCTCGCCATACCGTCGAATTTGTTCATGCGTCTGGTCGAGGAATATCCGATCGTGCGCCGCACCATCGACGAGCGGGCCGAAGCGCGTCTGGTGGAGGGGCATAAACTCTCTCTGGTACTTGGAGGGAACAAGGAGCCCTTCATACCAGCGCGCGAACTCATCAGGTCAGGTGAGAACGACGTAAAGTCCGAGTGAGGGGCCCCGTTGTGATCAGGACCACTGGACCAGTTGCGTTGATCCAGCGGTCTTTCGTTCGCTTAAATCTCTCCCGCGCATATCTGCGAAGATCGGTCTGACGGTTTCATTTTCCTGGAACGAAAGAAAGATCGTCGTCCAGAAGTGACGGTTTGCCTGGCTTGACTGTGGCTGTACTCATTCGACTGACGCAGTCTCAACGCAGGCAACAACAAAAGCGTCGTTTCCTGGCTCTGCATGGGAAACGCGCCCAATGGAGCGGCGAGATGCGCAGAGGGGACCAGCATCCAAGGCACGATAGGCGTCAGTGATTTGATCTGAGAGGCCACAACGACGACTGTCGGAATTGTCTGGTTCATGGACGACAGCGCATCTTCATGATTCTGACTGGAAAACCGGCCGGACCATCCCCTTCAACACCCAATCTACAAGTTCGATAAGATATATTATGCCAACTGATATATCCGGATCAGGGATTGCGCCAAGGCAATCCCGTCATCGCGATCTGCTTCTGCCGTCGCGGTCAAGCCAGCGCGTAGCTGCCAAGCTCAGCGCCAGTCTGGCTGTCGACTTCCTTGAGGATCACGCCATAGCCCCAGAGCGCACCGAGATGCTCAAGCGTCAGTCTTGCATCCGTAGGTTGTAAAAGCTTGCCTGGCCGCGTGCGATGCTCGAGGCGCAGAATACGATCACCGGTCAGATCGGCCCCGACAATCTCTATCTCTTCAGCGAGCAGACCCGGATCATACGACGCCGCTACAGAGCGCCGGATTTCACGATAACCTGCATCATCGTGAATGGCGTCAACCAGCAGATAAGGCTGTGACAGATCGTCCTCGAGACGGAACAGACGAAAATCGCGTATGACCTTGGGCGACAGAAATTGCTGCACGAAGCTCTCGTCGCGATATTCGGCCCAGGCGTGATGCAATGTGCCGATCGGGTCACGATTGCCTGCATGGTCGGGAAACCACAGGCGGTCCTCTGCGGTAGGATCGGTGCAGACCCGCGCAATATCGGTCATCATGGCAAAGCCTAGCGCATAGGGATTGAAACTCGGCCCTCCCCCTTCATCAAAGCCTCGCTGCGTGATGACATTGCTCGTCGAGTGGATGACCTCCAGTATGGCTGAATCATCAATCAGCTTCTTGTCATGCAGGCGATGCATGATGAAATTATGCACCCAGGTGGCGCAGCCCTCATTCATCAGCTTGGCCTGAGGCTGAGGGTAGAAATACTGCGCGATCAGTCGAACGATACGAATAATCTCACGCTCCCAGTTTGCCAGTCTGGGTGCATTCTTTTCGAGAAAATAAAGGATATTTTCTTCTGGAAGGCCGAGCGTCGCCTGTGGATCACCTGACTCTGTCTTGCCGTTTGCCGGTTTCTGACCTTCCGGTAGTGTTCGCCACAGATCGTTGAACTGCTCATCTTCATAAGCCCGCCTTTCGCGGGCGCGCTCCTGCTCCTGACGCAGATCGAGCCGTTTGCTGCCCGTATGGCGATCTACCCCCTGATTCTGCAGGGCATGAGCGGCATCAAGAATGCGTTCAACGGCCTTAACGCCGTAACGCTCTTCACAACGTGCCACATAACCGCGAGCGAATTCGAGATAGTCCAGAATCTGCGTTGAGTCTGTCCATTCGCGAAACAGACGGTTGTTTTTGAAGAAATGATTATGCCCGAACGCCGCATGCGCAATGACGAGCGCCTGCATGGTAGCCGAGTTTTCTTCCATCAGATAGCTGATGCAGGGGCTCGAGTTGATGACCACCTCGTAGGCCAGCCCCATCAGGCCACGCTTATACGCGTTCTCATGCGAGACGAAACGCTTCCCTGCCGACCAGTGTGGATAGCTGATTGGCATGCCGTGCGACGTATAGACATCGAGCATCTGTTCCGAGGTAATGATCTCGATGCGATTGGGATAGGTGTCGAGCCTGAGTTCCTCGCTCGCTATGCGATCGATCTCGCCATAGCAGTCACGCAGGATCGGGAAACTCCAGTCTGTGCCTGAATAAAGCATGGTCACTCCCCTGCCCGCTCGGTCGCGCGTCTGGCAAAAAGATCTCTGAAGACCGGAAAAATATCGCGTCGGTCCTGCACCTGACGCATGGCAAGCTGTGGCGCGCTGTCGGCGATTATCTTGTAGCCCCGCCACAGATCGGTTTCGCTCCGAAGCAACGCGCCGCCCAGACTGACCTCGACATAGGCAAAATACTGCACGACAGGAAGTATGGATTCCGTCATGAGGTGTTTTACCTTGCTCATATCGGACGAAATATTGTCGCCATCCGATATTTGAGCAGCGTAGATATTCCATTTTTCAGCGGGAAAGCGCTCCCGCTGGACGTCATGCATGAGATCGAGCGCAGTCGATACAACGGTGCCGCCCGTGCGTGGATCGGTAAAGAACACATCCTCATCGACTTCTTCCGCCGTCTCGGCATGACGAATGAAGACGATTTCCAGCTTTTCATACCGCTTTTCGAGAAAGACATGCAGAAGCATGAAAAACTGCTTACCCAGCTCTTTCATCTTCTCGGTCATGGAGCCTGAAACATCCATGATGCAGAAAATCACGGCCTGGGTGGTTGGCTTGGGCACCGGGGTAAAGCGGCGATATCGCAGATCGACCGGATCGACCCACGGGATCCGTGCCAGCCTCTGGCGCAGCAACGTTCTCTCGTCTCTCAATTCCTGAAGGCGCAGAAACTGAGTGTCCGAGAGCGGGCGTTGCTCTTCCAGTGCATCAATTTCGGCTTCTACCGCGATCAGTTCCTGAGGTTTGGGGCGCTTGAGCCCGATGCGCCGTCCCATAGAGCGACGCATGGTACGCCCCAAATCGATCTGCGAAGGAGAGCCATCACTCGTGAGCCCCGTGCGACTGGTCGCAAGCGACGTTGTTGAAGCGACTTCGCGCTTGATCAGATCGGGCAGTTCGAGATCGTCAAAAAAGAGGTCAAGAAACTCCTCGCGTGAGAGAACAAAGCGATAGGAATCTTCGCCACCGCCCTGATCACCCGCGCCACTTCCCTCACCTGCCCCTTCTCCCTCGCCACCCGGCGGGCGGCGCAGACGGTCACCCTTGACGAACTCCTTGTTGCCGGGCAGCACGAAATGGCGCGTTCCTGCGTTAAAATGCCTGTGAAAACTGGGCTCATGCAGCACGTCTGCCGGAATGGATACCGCGCTGTCCTGGCCGATTTCGCGGATACGCCCCTGCGCTGCGGCGTCACGCACCGCGGTCTGGATGGCCTGGCGCGCCCGTGTCAGGACGCGCTGCCGGTTTTCGGTGTTCTTGCCATGCGGGTTCGGGCGCCTGTCTATGATTTCCATGAAACGCTCCGTTATCGAGGTCAGGCAGACTGCTTGACGCGCATGTACCATTCGACCAGACGCCTCACCTGACGCTCGGTATAGCCACGCGCTGCCATACGGCTGACGAATTCGTCATGCTTGCGCTCGCTCGTGCTGTCTTTCTTGGAGCCAAAACTTATGACGGGCAGCAGATCCTCGACCTGGCTGAACATGCGTTTCTCGATGACGTCGCGGATCTTCTCATAGCTCGTCCATGAAGGGTTTCGCCCGCCATTCGACGCGCGGGACCGCAGCGAGAATTTGACGACCTCGTTACGGAAATCCTTCGGGTTGGCAATGCCCGCGGCTTTCTCGGTCTTGCTCAATTCGGCATTGAGCAGGTCGCGATTCATCAACTGACCTGTATCGGGATCCTTGAAATCCTGGTCCTCGATCCACGCATCCGCATAATCAAGATAACGATCAAAAAGATTCTGACCGTAATCATTATAGCTTTCCAGATAGGCTTTCTGGATTTCATTGCCCAGGAACTCGGCATAGCGCCGCGCCAGATCCGATTTGAGTGATGCCAGATAAGCGGCCTCGATCTCTGCAGGGAACTGCTCCCGACGCACAGCCTGTTCGAGCACGTACATCAGATGCACAGGGTCAGCTGAAATCTCGGATGGATCATGGTTGAACGTGGCAGAGAGCACCTTGTAGGCAAAGCGCGTCGAAATGCCCTCCATCCCTTCATCGACGCCCGCGCTGTCCTTGTATTCCTGCATCGCCCGCGCCTTGGGGTCGGTCTCGCGAATGTTTTCGCCGTCATACACACGCATCTTGGCAAACTGCGTCGAGTTGGTGTGCGCCTTCAGGCGCGAGAGAACAGCAAATTGCGCCAGCATTTCGAGCGTATGCGGTGCGCAGGGGGCGTCACCGAGCGCGGAAGACTGGATCAGTTTTTCATAGATCTTGGACTCTTCGGTTACGCGCAGGCAGTACGGCACCTTGATGACGCACACGCGGTCGAGAAACGCCTCATTGGTGCGATTATTGCGGAATGACTGCCATTCGGCCTCGTTCGAATGCGCCAGAATGACGCCGGTAAAGGGAATGGCCCCGATGTTTTCTGTGCCGACATAATTCCCCTCCTGCGTGGCTGTCAGGAGAGGATGCAGCATCTTGATCGGCGCCTTGAACATCTCGACAAATTCGAGCAGCCCCTGATTGGCCCGGTTCAGGCCGCCGGAGAAGCTATAGGCATCGGGATCGTTCTGGCTGAAATTCTCGAGCTGGCGGATATCGACTTTGCCAACCAGCGCTGACACGTCCTGATTATTGTCGTCACCTGGCTCTGTCTTGGCAATCGCGACCTGCCGCAGTTTGGACGGGTTAAGCCGCACAACCGTGAATCGCGAGATATCGCCGTCAAAATCCTCAAGCCGTTTGAGCGCCCAGGGGCTTGCTATGCCGGTCAGAACACGACGGGGAATATTATATTGCTCGAGCAGGGACGCACCGAAGCGCTCCGGGTCGAACAGGCCAAGCGGACTTTCGAAAACGGGGCTGATTTCTTTCCCCGCCTTGAGCACATAAATCGGCTCGCGTTCCATCAAGGTCTTGAGACGTTCGCCGAGCGAGGACTTCCCCCCGCCGACAGGGCCGAGCAGATAGAGAATCTGTTTGCGCTCTTCCAGCCCCTGAGCAGCATGACGGAAGAAGCCGACGATCTGCTCGACGGCATCTTCCATACCGTAGAAATCAGCAAAGGCTGGATAGGTACGCACAGTGCGATTCATGAAGATGCGGCTGAGGCGCGGATCGCGCGAGGAGTCCAGCATGACAGGCTCGCCAATGGCCTTGAGCATGCGCTCGGCAGCACTCGCATAGCTGCCGGGGTCTTCGCGGCAGAGAGACAGATAGGAAGCCAGCGACATCTCTGTTTCCCGACGTTCCTCACGGAAGGAAGAAGCCAGCGTAAAGACGTCCGAGAATGAACTCATGACTCGTATGCTCCGATGGAAGCCTGCCACTGGGCCGGGGGGCGAAACGGTCACACCCACCGAGAGACATGCAGGCGATAAGTCGGGAAGTCAGGCTATGGGAGACGACAATGGGTGCGGAGCCGCAGGATGCTCCAACATTCACTTGTACTGAACCGGTAATACCGGAATTTGAGGGATTTCATGCTTCTGAAAAAAAGGACCGGACTGACCCGATAAGCTGACGCTATCGCGATGTCGAACCGCGCTTCAACAAAAAACTGGTTAACCGAAGAAATATTTAGAGGCTCAGAACCATGCCATCATAGCCAGGCTCGATCCCCTCAGGCAGCCTGCTGCACAACGTCTGATAGTCCAGGCCGGGCCCCATATGGGTAAGGATCGTTCGTTCCGGCTTGAGACGGGCGCACCACTCGACCACCAGATCGACCCAGGCATGGGCAACATGCGGCTCGTATTGAAAGCAGCCAACAATCCAGGTCCTGATGCCTGCAAGGGCATTCAGCGACTCCTCGCTCAGATATTCCACATCGGTGGAATAGGCGAAGTCGCCGCAGCGAATGCCCGCTGTCGGGATGCGGTAATGCCTCTGCTCGAAAAGCTGGATGTCCAGATCGCAGATATCCAGCCGGTCTGTCAGAGAAATAAGATGCGGGTCCGGCACTGGTCGAAAGAAGCCCGTTCCGTTCCAGGGCCGGAAAGCATAGCTGTAGCGGGCCTCAAGCTCCTGCATCACCGTCTCGGTGGCGTAAAGCGGCAATGGCGCATCAAGCATTCGGTTGATGGCGCGCAATTCATCAAGCCCGGCGACGTGATCGGCATGCTCATGGGTGTAAAGCACCGAATGAACGATACCGATCTTCGCGCGCAGCAACTGGGCGCGAAGATCCGGCCCTGAATCGACCAGAAGCCGCTTGCCGCTGTCAGCCTCTATCACGATGGATGAGCGGGTGCGCTGGTTGCGCGGTTCGGCCGGGTCGCAGGCACCCCAGATCCCTGCCCCATCCGCGCCACCTACCATAGGCACCCCACCAGACCCACCGCAGCCGAGGATCGTGACCTTCATGCGGCGCGCCTGAACAGCGTGTAGAAATTGGCTGTGGTGAGGTCGGTCAGCGCCTCGATTTCCAGGTCCCGCTCCTGCGCCAGACGGGCTGCGGTGTAGGCAACATAGCCGGGTGTATTCGGCTTGCCGCGCTTCGGTACTGGCGCAAGAAACGGGCTGTCCGTCTCGACCAGAAGACGGTCCTGAGGCATGGCGCGCGCGACTTCCCGGATGGTCTCGCATTTGGGAAAGGTCAGCAGTCCCGAGAAGCTGATATACCCGCCCAATTCGATGGCTGCCTGCGCCAGATCCATGCCAGAGGCAAAGCAATGCAGCAGGAAGGGAAACGCGCCCTTTCCATGCTCATCGCGCAGGATGGCCGCAACATCGTCATCAGCTTCCCGCGCATGGATGACGAGAGGCAGTCCGGTCTTGCGTGCCGCCGCGATATGCACGCGAAAGCTTTCTGCCTGCGCCGCACGTACCGGCAGCGCGCCGTGCAGATAGTCGAGACCTGATTCCCCGATGCCGATAACGCCTTCAGGCTCCGCCAGCCGCTCGATTGTCGCGACATCCGGCAGGGTCTCTTCATCGACATGATCGGGGTGTGTGCCGATAGCGCACCAGACACGGAGATCAGGCGTATCGAATCGCGTCAGGTCGATCTGGGTCTGTGCCCGTGACAGCCGCGTGCCGATAGTGGTCATGCCCGATAGCCCGTGCTCTTTTGCCAGAGCAAGGGCGGCAGGCACGTCATCGAGACGGTCGAGATGGCAATGGGTGTCGATCAGACCCGTCATGCGGTGCTCCCTCACGCAGCGCTCTCAGGCTCTACATAACGCGGGAACAGGCCTTGAGGCGCCGGCAGGGCAATACCGGCTTTGAGGCTCTCGGCGAGGTCGGCGAAATCGCGCTTGTCCTGGGCGACGCCGAGCTGTGTCAGCAGCTTGTCCATTGTGCCTGGCATGTAAGGCTGGAGCAGTATTGCGATGTGGCGCAGGGCTTCGTGCAGAACGCGCAGCACCGTTGCCATGCGCACCAGATCGGTCTTCTTCAACGCCCAAGGGGCCTGACGGTCGATATAGGAGTTGCAGGCGCGAATGAGCTTCCACACCTCCTCCAGAGCATCCGTCAGGGCGAAACGGGCCAGCTGGCCGCGCATCAGGTCAGGCAGGAGCGAGGCACTGGCAAGCAGAGCCGTATCGTCTTCGCTGAGTTCGGCAAAGGCAGGAAGGCTGGCATCGCAATTGCGCGCAATGAGGCTGAGCGTACGCTGCGCCAGATTGCCAAGATCATTGGCAAGCTCGACGTTCAGGCGGTTGATCAGCGACCGTCTGCTCAGGTCGGAATCTCCGCCAAACGGGACTTCACGCAGCAGGAAGAAGCGCACCGGGTCCAGCCCGAAGCTCTGCACCAGATCGCGAGGGTCGATCACATTACCGACCGACTTGCTCATTTTCTCGCCTTCGATCGTCCACCATCCATTGGCATAGACCGATTGCGGCAGGTCGATTTCGGCCGCCATCAGAAAAGCGGGCCAGAAAACGGCGTGAAAGCGTATGATGTCCTTGCCGACGATATGGGCCGAGGCGGGCCAGTATTTCATGCGCTCGGTGTTTTCATCGGGGTAACCCAGCGCCGAGAGATAATTGGTCAGCGCGTCGAACCACACATACATCACATGACCCGGATCATTCGGGACAGGGATACCCCATTTGAAGCTTGTGCGGCTGATGGAGAGATCCTTCAGCCCTTGTCTGACAAAGCTGACGATCTCGTTGCGACGACCGGACGGGCCAAGAAACTCGGGATGCTGCTCGTAAAGCGCCAGAAGGCGGTCTTCAAACGCCGACAGACGGAAGAAATAGGAAGGCTCACGTACCCATTCCACCGGTGCGCCGGTTGGCGCAGTCTTGCGGCCATCAGCGTGAGTGGTCAGTTCGTCTTCGGAGTAGAAGCATTCGTCCCGAAGCGCATACCAGCCCTCATAGGCGTCGAGATAGATATGGCCATTGGCCGCGACTTTTTCCCACAGCGCCTGGGCTGCCTGCTTGTGGCGCGGCTCGGTCGTGCGGATGAAATCGTCGTAGGAGATCTCCATGGCATCGGCCATGCTGCGAAAATCGGCTGCGATACCATCCGTGAAGCTCTGCGTGTCGACGCCCGCACTCTGTGCGGCCTGCTCGACTTTCTGGCCGTGTTCGTCCGTACCAGTCAGAAAGAACACGTCCTTGCCATCCAGACGGTTGAAGCGCGCCAGAACATCGGCGGCGACAGAGGTATAGGCATGGCCGATATGCGGTGCGCCATTCACGTAATAGATGGGTGTGGTGACATAATACCGTGAAGTCATGAGGCACTCGCTATGGCGGCTGCCTGTCTGACAGCCTGATTCTTGTCCAGATTGAACCGCTCGGTCTCGCGCTGAAGCGCCTGAAGAGACGAAAAAGCCTCCGCCGCCTTGCTGGCCTCGATCAGCTTTCCCTGCCCGGCCAGATCTCTGGCCCGGTTCGCAAGGCCTTCTCCTAGCAAAGAACAGAGCACGGCAAAACCATCATCGTGACGCAACAGGCTTGCCAGAGCGTCAGGGTCGGCATTCTCCCCGGTTTCCAGCAACGCATCAGCCAGATGGCGTGCCGTTCTGTCCGTTCCCTGGTCGGTTGCCAGCACTCGCCCCGGTGCGCCCTGTGCCTGACTGGCAAGCGTGTCGAGTTCGGCGCCATTCCTGCCATGATGCCTGAGCACCTGCCTCGTTTGCTCCAGAGGAAGCGTATCAAGCGCCAGAAGGCGGCAGCGGCTTCTGATTGTGGGCAGCAATGCCGAGGGGGTCGGGCAGGTCAGAAAAAAGACGGTCTGGTTGGGGGGCTCTTCCAGAAGTTTCAGCAGGGCATTCGCGGCGTTGCGATTGAGCGTTTCGGCAGCATCGACAATCACCACACGCCAGGCGCCATCTGCCGCCGTATGGTGGAGGAAATCCTGCACAGGGCGCACATCGTCTATGACGATCTCCTGACGCATGCGCTTGCGTTTTTCATCCATGCGCCGCGTGATCAGCAACAGATTGGGATGGGTACCAGCGCTGATCTGGCGCCCTGCACGACTTTGAAGATCGACACCGTGCATAAGAAGCCGCGCACAGGCAAAGGCGAAACGCGTCTTGCCGATACCTGCCTCTCCATGGATCATCCAGCCATGATGTAGCCTGCCTGATTCAAGAGCCTTTCTGAACAGGGCAAGCTCATGATCATGACCAAAGAGCGGAAGGGCGGCAGGATGATCCGATGCCGTCATGACGGCAGATAGGGTGTAACGATCGAAAGGATATCGGCGGCAACATCGTCAGGTGCGCGACGCGCATCGATGCGTTTGACCCGTTGCGGCGCCTCACGCGCCACCTTGTCGAACCCCTCGGCGATACGCTCGTGAAAGGCCGTTTCTTCCTGCTCGTAGCGGTCGAGCCTGCCTCCACGTGCCGCCACACGAGCGGCGCCGAGTGCGGGCGGCACGTCCAGCATCAGTGTCAGATCCGGCTCGCAATCGAGCAACCCGCGAAGCGACCGAATGAAGTCGAGGCTCGCGGCATCGCCACGGGCCAGACCATAGCCCTGATAGACGAGCGTCGAGTCATGGAACCGGTCGCAGATAACGATCTCGCCCCGCGCAAGCGCCGGCAGGATAAGGCTGTCGAGATGGTCAGCGCGCGCCGCCATATGCGCGAGAGCCTGTGCCCGTTGCGAGAGCGGCGCTTCGCTGAACAGGATCAGCTCGCGAAGCGCCTCGGCGCCAGGCGACCCGCCTGGCTCTCGGGTGAGATGCACCTTGTGGCCCATCCCGACGAGAGTCGCATGAAGCAGGCGGGTCTGGGTCGATTTCCCGGCCCCTTCACCGCCCTCGAAGGTAATGAATAACCCGCTCACGCCTCAGCCATGCGGCACGGGTTTGGGGCCATGACCAAGGCGGGCCAGAGCGCGTCCGACCAGACCAAGGCGCGGCACGGCATTGGCGGCAACCAGGTCGAGACGGATATCGGGCATACCCTGATTCTGCAGCACGAGCGCGCCGATCGTCTGCCCGGCCATGACAGGCGCAATGGCAGGAGACGGATATTCGACGCTGATCCTGCTGCGTTGCTGCCAGCCATGCGGCAGGGTCAGCACGATGTCGCGCGTGCCGACCAGGGCAACCTCGGCGGCCTCACCCATATAGACCGGCATGTGATCGACCACCTGCCCGTGATGGAACAGGGTGACATTCTCGAAATTGGCAAAGGCCCAACCGAGCAGACGCTCGCCTTCATGGGCGCGCTCATTCATAGAGCTTGTACCGTTTATGGTCATGATGATGCGCCGACCATCACGTTTGGAGCTGGCGCAGAGACCAAAACCACCGGCATCGGTATGGCCGGTCTTGAGGCCATCAGCCAGGCCCTTATCGACCAGAACGTTACGATTGCCCTGCTTGATATTGTTGTAGGTGAATTCGGTGGCCGAGAAGAGGTGATAGTATTCGGGGTAATCGCGGATGAGATGCATGGCAACGCGGCTGACGTCGCGTGCGCTCATGTACTGCGATTCATCCGGCAGGCCGGTGCAATTCATGAAATGCGTGTTCGTCATGCCAAGCTTGGCAGCAGTCTGGTTCATCAGATTGACGAATTGCTCTTCAGATCCGGCAATGCCTTCGGCAAGGACGATACAGGCATCGTTACCCGACTGGATGACCATGCCTTCGATCAGGTCGGAGACGGTCACGCTCTGACCGAGCGGTACGAACATCTTAGAGCCCTGTGTCCGCCAGGCCTTTTCACTGACAGGGAGGGATTGTGTCAGGGTCAGATGCCCGGCGCGCAGCATGCCAAACGTCACATAGGCGGTCATCATCTTCGTCAGGGACGAAGGCGGCATATGCTCATCGGCTGCTTTTTCGAGCAGGGTCGCGCCGGTGTCGAAATCGATGATGCAGGCCCAGCGGGCAACCGTGTCGAGCGGGCCAATCGGGGTCGTGGCAGGCGATGCGCTCGGCATGCTGGCCGTGCTCGCCGGTGCCGCCGCGGCGGCACTTGCCGCGGCCTTTCCGCGTCGCGGGCGCGCGAAAGCGAACTGAGTTGAAACGGCTAACCCAGCCGCACCTGAGAGCAGAAAACGTCTTGTCCGCACGTCAACACCTTATTTGGCCACGATATGCGCACCCGTGCCACCGCACTGGCGCGCCTGTGCTAATGCCCTATCCGCCTCAGCCACTGTTGTGAAGGGGCCGAGTGAAACGAGCCATGGCAATGTGCCCGCGCCGCCATCCTGCTGGGTGATCTCCGCCCCGCATTGCGCAGCAACACGAGCAGCGGCGGCATGACCTGCAAAACTGCCGAGTTCGATGCGATAGAGCGGTGCCTGAGCCACACCCTGCATGACGGTTTGGGGCATTTCGGGAAGTAGCAGCGTTCTGGCACTTGTCTGGGTATCCTCGGCTTTCATGCCGAGCGTATGCGTGCTGCCGTCATTGAGCGATTGCGCAACGATGGCCTCACGGGGGGCCGCTGCGATGTCAAGTTTTGGTGCATCGGGATTGGACTCGGCAATCTGCCGGCTGAGAGTCTCATCCTCAATGATCTCAACCGGGGTTGGCGCGTCACCCATGCCCAGAAGGGCGGCCACTCGCGGTGTCACCGCCAGCATGCGCCCAGCCGATACAGGGCCCCGGTCATTCAGCCGGATTTTCACGATGCGACCATTGGCCAGATTATGCACGCTTACAATCGACGGAAGCTGCAATGTCTGATGCGCGCCAGTCATGGCCTGCGGCGACCATAGCTCGCCGTCTGCTGTGACACCGCTCTTTGGCGCGGTCTGGATGATCGCCAGGCCTGTTTCTGTCACGCCGAAGCGTTCCGCAGGATAAAACCACGTTTCGCTGCCCTGCCAGGCCTGCCCGACCACATAATGAGGGCTGGCCTGTCTTGCTGCTTCCTGGTGATGACACCCGGCAAGACCGACCCCTGATGCAATGAATGAAACGAACGCCTTAACCGATTTCATAACCGAGCAATCCCACACCGAGCGCATAAAAATCAGACGGATTATAGCGTCGGATCACATCGAAGTTACGATAAACCATAAAGGCTTCGGTGCCGGGTCCGTCAGGGCGCAACACAGCACCCGATACGTCCTGACGCGAGAAGGCCGAGCCGTCTTCGCGACGCACGCCGAGCGCCGACCATGCGGCGAGGTTTTGCTTGTTACCGCGCCCCAGCTGGGTCTGCGGCAGGTCCTGGGTCAGCTTGACCGGCTGCCCCCAGGGCTCATCGGCCTTCCAGCCGGAACCACGCAGATAATTGGCGACTGAAGCGAAAACATCCTGCTCGCTCGACCAGATATTGCGCCTGCCGTCACCATCCGCATCAACCGCATAACGCAGATAGGCGCTGGGCATGAATTGCGGCTGCCCCATCGCCCCGGCATAGGACCCCAGCATTGCTTCAGGCGCGATATCGCCATGGTCCAGGATCTGCAGCGCCTTGAACAACTCCCCCCGAAAGAAACTGGCGCGCCGTCCATCATAAGCGAGGGTCGAGAGTGAATCGATCACTGAAAACGTGCCGATCTTGCGGCCGAAGCCAGACTCAAGCCCCCAGATACCCATGATTGCCCGCGGGTCTACGCCATATTGTGCCCCAGCAGCATCAAGAAGTTTGCCATATTGCTGAAGGGCTGCCTGACCCTGGCTGATGCGCGTGCCACTGATGACACGCTCGCGATACTGCGCCCAGGTCAGGGTGAACTCCGGCTGATGCCTGTCGAGCTTGATGACTTTAGCATTTGGCTCGGTCGTCAGCGCAAAGGCGCGCGACAAGGTGCTGGCAGAAATGCCCTTGCTCAGGGCCTCGGCACGTAATGTCCGCAGAAACGCGGCATAGCCGCCATGGGCCACCGGCTTCGCCGGGCTACTGAGCGTGCGCGCGACACCGCTCCCACAGAGAGCGGGAGTGGCCGCAGCAGCAGCAGCCATTAACGAGCGTCGAGTCAGCACAATGTCATCCTTGCCTGTTCGGTCCTGATGCCGGACGAAGGCCCGGCTCAGCGACGAAGCGGGCGGCCTTCAGCGGCACCATGCATGATGAAGTGCAGGAACGGGTTGATCGTCAAGGGAATGTCCGGATTTGCCGCAATATATTCCGCGACGCTGAAAGAGCCGTTCGGGTCACGTCCCTCGAGATAGCCGTGGGTCATGAAGTGCTCGACAGGATCAATCCCGCAGGCACTGACGTCCGGATAGGTTTCCAGATACCACGCCGCGTCGAAATAGAGCGCCTCGGTGGGATAACCGCTTGCTGGTGACGGTGCGCTTTGTGGTATGGCCTGCTCTTCCGATGGCGGCACGTCGCTCGGCGCCTGGATAGGCTCTTCGGGAGTGAGGGGAAGCACTTCGGCCTGCGAGCTGGGCTGCGTGGCAGTAGCCTGCTTCTTTCTCGCGGAGCTTGCTCGGGTTCGGACTGTTTTCGCCAAGAGTGGATTCCCTAGATACGATGAAAAGCTTCACGGGGCCTGACCACTCAGGGGACAAGATCGCCGCAAACCTATCGACGTTGAATAATCTGTACGGTTCGACGCGCGAAAAATGCCGCCTTGCCATGGTTACTACTTTAGGAACGATATTCCTGGTCACATCATAACATGATTGTGTAATGTTAAGAGACATTCGGGACTGGTTCACTGATCTCTTTTTACCGCTACGGAAGAAAATCGTCCAGTGACAAACTATACTCACGGAAGGAGATTAACGACTATTTCGTGATGCAATAACGAAAATCGACATCAGAAGCGCGTTATGTCACGAAATGGTTGCATTTTCACATTTCCATGACTGGATTTACTCAAAAGGTTTCTGTCTCGTTTTGCATCTGCCTGTAATGTTGGGTGCCGGTCTTTCCGATACCTCGCCTTGATCGTTAATCCCTTCAGTCTATCGTGTGTCCATGAAGAAACCCGTTCCCCCCTCTGCGGTCAGCCTGCTTGCGGTAGCAAAAGAGGCCGGTGTCTCTCGCGCAACGGCCTCTCTCGTTCTGCGAAACAGCCCTCTCGTGGCCGAACCTACAAGGGAACGGGTCAAGGAGGCCATGGAGCGGCTCGGCTATATCTACAACCGTGGCGCAGCCAATCTGAGGCAGAACCGCACAGGCACTATCGGCCTCGTGCTGTCGAACATTGCCAACCCGTTTTTCAGTGCGCTGACAGCCGGGGTGGAGCAGGCCAATGACATGTCTGAGTCGATCTGTCTGATTACGAATACGGAAGAATCACCTGAGAAACAGAGCCGGCAGATACGACGCCTGCGTGAGCACAATGTCGATGGGCTGATCATCTGCCCCGCCATAGGCAGCGATCACAGATTGCTGGATGAACTTGCGCGGCTCGGCCTGCCTTACGTACAGGTGCTGCGTGAAATTGCCGACGGTCGCGGCGACGTCGTGACAGCCGATTATGCGTCCGGCATTGAACAGGCCATGGCGCATCTGGTCGAAACCGACCGCAGGCGCATCGTCTTTATCGGCTCGATGGAGATGCATTCGGCAGCGCTCGCCCGTCTCAATGGTTATGCGACGGCACTGGAGCGGCTTGGACTGAAGCCCATGCCGGTAATCGCAGGGACGCGCGATAATCGCTATGACGAGGAAGCACTCGATCGCCTTTTTTCTTCGGGCGATCCGCCTGATGCGGCGATCTGTTATAACGATATGATCGCCTTGTCGCTTTATCACTATCTCGGGCGTCGAGGCATGGTGGCCGGAAGCGATTTCGCCGTAATTGGCATGGACGACCTTCCTCAGGCCGCAGCCGCTTTTCCTTCCCTGACGACAATCGCCACCATGCCGCACAGGATCGGTACTGTCGCGGCGGGCCTATTGCAGCAGCGCCTGGCCCGTCCAGAGCGGGCATCGGAACGCCACGTCATCACACCCGAGCTGATATTGCGCGACAGCACAAGAGGCTTTCCGGGCGTGGGAAGATAAGGGCATCACATAAGAGTGACATTCGTTTCACATAAAATGTGTGACTTTTGTTGCAAATGAGCGTTTTGTTGTCATTACAGTTTGTTTAGATCCTTCCGACAGCTCTCTTCGCTTCCCCGCCTCTTCAAGCCGCTTCCTTCATCGGCGCGCTTGTGCAGATAGCTTTTAGATCGATCTAATTACTCAAGCAGAACCTGATTTCCTCGGGTTCAAGGCGATTTGTGATGATGGTTGATACGATTCTCACGGCGGTCCGGCGCTTGGCCCGCCGTTCACTTGACGTCCTGCAGCAACGCGTCCCTGCTCTTCCTGTATCGGAGATGCACTCATGATCTCACTCGTCATGAATGAGGAGCAGAACGCTCCGCGCAGCCATAAATCCCCTGTTGCAAATACTCCTTCCAGAGAAGCCGCCGACGCCGCATCACGCCCCGAAATGCCGGTCTCCGAGCTGCGTCGTGCCGCCTGGACCTGCTCCATTGGCAGCGCGATGGAGTATTATGATTTTGCGCTCTACAGCCTCGCCTCCGCGCTGATCTTCGGCCCGCTTTTTTTCCCGAGCAATATACCGGGCCTTGGCCTTGTCGCGAGCTTTGCCACCTATTTCATAGGCTTTGCCGTGCGGCCTGTTGGTGGCATCTTTTTCGGGCGCATGGGGGACCGCTACGGCCGAAAGAGAGTTCTCCTGCTGACAGTCACCCTGATGGGGCTGGCCAGCGCGCTGATCGGGCTCATTCCTTCCTATGCCAGCATCGGAATTGCCGCACCGCTGCTTCTGGTCTTCCTGCGTATGGCTCAAGGTTTTGGCGCTGGCGCCGAACAGGCTGGTGCTGCTGTGATGATGACCGAATCAGCACCCAGAAAGCGCCGCGGTTATTATGCCGCCCTGCCCTTTCTGGGCATCCAGATCGGCACAGTCGCCGCAGGGCTGATCTACTATTCGATGCTGACCGGTGTGCCTGACATCACACAGACCATGCTGTGGCGCGTACCTTTCATTGGAAGCGCCCTGCTGCTGGTCATTGCGCTTTACATGCGTCTCCGCCTGAAAGAGTCACCGACATTCGCCAAGATCCAGGACGATGAGCGTCATGAAGAGGTGATGTCCATTCGGGAGACGCTGACAACTTCCTGGCGGCCAATCCTCGCCGGGCTTGGGCTTCGCATGGCAGAAAATGGCGGCTCGTCCATCTATCAGGTTCTGGCCATCAGCTATCTGGTTCACACCGTGGGCATGAGCAGCCAGTGGGGCACACTCGTGCTGATCGGGGCTGCAGTGGTGGGTGGGGTCACCATCCCCGTGGCCGGCTTGTTGAGCGATCGCTTCGGGCGTGTTCGTGTCTATCGCGGTTTCGCCATTCTGCAGGCTGTGAGCGCGCTGCCGGTCTGGTACGTGTTCAGCCAGGGAAATCCACTGGCATCCTCCATCGCCCTTTCCTTCGCCCTGGGCGTTGCGACATGGGGAATGTTCGGCACACAAGGCGCCCTCCTGCCAGAGATGTTCGGCCTGCGCCATCGTTACACGGCTGTGTCTTTCACCCGTGAGTTCTCTTCAGTCATCGCAGGGGGCGTTTCTCCCATGGTCGGCCAGTTCCTGATCGCGATGTTTGCCCGCTTTCATATAGGTGGGGTGAGCAGCGGCAAATATGCCTGGATTCCGCTGGCAACCTACGTGGTGTTTCTCGCCTGCCTCGCCATCGCAGCGACCTTCGCCATTCCCGAAACGAAGGGACGCGATCTCATGGCCCAGGAAGATGCGCTTTGAGTCCTGCCTCCCTCGTCAGCCCTGACATGGCGTTGTCAGGGCATAGTTTTCCTCTTCGTATAAAAGGCGTTGCCGTCATGAGCTATCTCGATTGCCCCAATTCAACGGGTGACGCCTCTGCTGGCCTCTCTCCTCTCGCCGATCGTCTTCTGGCCGTGCGTCGGGGCGCCGTGCCTCTCGCAACGCTGGAGGCAGGGCTTGTTCCGCAGCATGAGGATGCTGCTTATGGCGTGCAGAACGAGATGGCTCATGCCCTGCGACCCATGCTTGGGGAAGTAACGGGCTGGAAGGTCGGGGCCCCCTCCCATGAGGGGCTTCCCTTTGCCTCACCGCTGCATGAAGCGACGTTGTTCTGGGGTGATACCCGACTGCCTGGCAACAGCCTGCGTCATTATGGCGTCGAAGCAGAAATTGCTTACCTTTTCGCTCGCGACCTTCTGCCACGTGAGCGCGCCTGGTCGCTCGATGAGGTGCTCGACGCTGTGGGTTCAGTCCATACCGCCATCGAAATTATCGACACGCGGTTCGAACGGCCCAATTCACAGCCGCGTCTGGCGCATCTCGCCGATCAGGGTAGCCATGGCGCGCTGGTTATCGGCGAAGGGCAAACGGCCTGGCGTCGCCTGAGCCCCGTCTCGGAGACTGTTCATCTCGCCCTGAGTGACGGCCTCGTGATTGAGCATATCGGAGGTAATTCCGCAGGAGACCCGAGACGTCTGCTCGTCTGGCTGGCCAATCATGCGAGTGCGCGCGGCCTGCCGTTGACGGCAGGCACCATCGTTACGACCGGTTCAATGACCGATACGATTTTTGTGCCGCCCGGCACCACGGCCACAGCGCAAATTGCCTCTCTCGCCCCTGTCAATGTCATTCTGCCCTGAAACCTGCCTGACCAGTAAAAGGACCATGTCATGAAGCCTCATCTTCTCCTGATCGAACCCATGATGCCCGAAATCGAGGCTGCGCTGGATGCGGCTTATACCGTGCATCGCTGGCAGAAGGACACGCTACCGAGTGATGTGCAGATACGCGCCATCGCGACCGGCGGCGGCACCGGCGTACCACGCGCGGTAATGGACGCCCTGCCTACACTGGAGGTGATTGCCATCAATGGTATCGGAACCGATGCCGTTGATCTTATCGAAGCTGCACGGCGCGGTATTGCCGTCACCGTGACGCGTGACGTACTGACCGACGATGTAGCCGATCTTGCCATGGCGCTCATGCTCGCCTCGCTGCGTGATCTGCTGCCAGGAGACCGCTTGGTGCGTGACGGCTTGTGGGGCAAGCAGGGGCTTCCTCTTGCACGCAAGGTCTCGGGGTCAAGGCTTGGCATCGTGGGCATGGGTCAGGTCGGTCAGGCAATAGCGCGTCGTGCTCAGGCATTCTCCATGCAGGTATCCTATTTCAGCCGACGCAATCTGGACCTGCCCTTTACCCCGTTCGTGAACAACCTCGTGGCGCTGGCGGCACAGAGCGATATCCTTGTGGTGGCAGCCTCGGGCGGCCCGCAATCGCGCAACCTGGTCAATCGCGAGGTGATCGAGGCGCTGGGGCCGAACGGTCTTCTGGTCAATGTGGCCCGTGGCACCGTGGTCGATGAGCAGGCGCTTGTCACTGCGCTGCAGGAAGGGAGACTGGGCCGGGCAGCACTCGATGTTTTCGTCGATGAGCCTAACGTGCCCGACGCGCTCAAGACAATGAGCAATGTCGTCTTACAGCCCCATCGCGCTTCGGCCACACTTGAGACGCGTCAGGCCATGGGCAGGCTCGTGCTTGATAATCTCGCTGCACATTTCGCAGGCCGCCCGCTGCTCACACCCGTAGCGCTCTAGCTTATGGGGAATTGACCCCGGTGTTCTGGCCATTCGGCCAGACGCCCTGACGCAAGAATTGCATTTCAGGGTTTACAGACAATGCCAAACAGGCTTTCCACCCGGGCCCTGACCATTTTGGGCGCCCTATGCGCCCTCGCGCCTGCAGCACGGGCTCAGTATCGAGGTCCGATTTCAGAGACGGCGCCGCTTTTTGCGCTCGATACACCAACTTCCTATGCCAATACGCCTTTTACGCCGCCGGTGGAGAGCATGATCCCCGCCTGGGATCGTCTGGTGAAGAAGCTCAATCGCAAGGGCGTCGGCATCGTTGTCGACTACACCAGCGAAAGCGCCATGGTGCTGAACGCCGGTCATGCAGGCGACGCGGGCTATGCCCACCAGATCGGGGTGGAACTCGATCTTGACTGGTCCCGACTGATCGGCTGGCGCGGTTTCATCACCCACGCCGTGATTGTCAATCGTGCCGGGCATAATCTCGCAGCCGATCTGGGTGAACGCTCCCTGAACGGGTTTCAGGAGATCTACGGCGGTGGGGGCAATGTCGGCGTGCATCTGGTTTATGTCTACGGCACGCAGGATCTGTTCAGGAACCGTATGCAGGTCGCACTGGGGAAAATGCCGGTAAATATCGATTTCGCCAATTCGCCCCTGTTCTGCACCTTCATGAACAAATCAAATTGCGGCATTCCGAAATCGCTCACACGTACGGCAGCAGGCTATGGCACCTATCCCGGTTCCACCTGGGGGACGAGACTGCGCTACTGGCCACTCCACGGCGTTTATGTCCAGACCGGGCTTTATGGCGTCAATCCCTATCTCAACACCAACCAGTACGACCGCACCGGCTTTCGCATGGGTACGGAACTCTATACCGGCGTGTATATTCCGACAGAAATCGGGCTTATCCCCTCATTCGGCAGACATAATCTCGTCGGTCACTACAAATTCGGTGTTGCCTATGACTCGTCCAATTACCGTGACCTTTATCGGGACGTGAATGGTAACCCGGCAGCAGCGACAGGCCTGCCCTATGGCTGGACCAACGGCAAGACGCAGATCTGGCTTCAGGGTGACCAGATGCTCGTGCGCAATGGGTCAGGGCCGTTGCAGGGGCTCTATGCCCTGGCCGGGATGACGAAAAGCCAGGGCGAAAACAGCCCTTATGACTGGCAGGTCTATGCTGGCATCGTGGATCGCGGACTGATCAAGGCGCGGCCAAAGGATACATTCGGCGTCGAATGGTCTGAGACCTTTGCCAGCCGTGACCTCGTCGCCTCGCAATGGATACGTTATCGAAAAAACCTTTCCCTGCCCGGCAGCGCCACCTATCCACAAAGCCATCTCATGACTTTCGAAGTGACCTATAATTTCCACGCCTTTCGCGGCATCTCCATTCAGCCTGATTATCAGCATATCTGGCGTACCAATCTCCAGGCCAACAAGCCGCAGGTCGATGCCATCGGCCTCAAGATTCATGCGGTGCTTTGACAGACGTGAAGTGACAGAACCGTCGATCAACGCCACCATCGGGGCATGACCGACAATCTGATATTTCGCCTCAAGTTCAGGCAGTTGCTGCTGCTGCGCCAGATCGACCTAGAACCCGCCCTCAACAGGGCGGCGCGATCGCTCAATCTCTCGCAGCCCACTGCATCGAAACTGCTGCAGGATATGGAAACCGATCTTGATGTGCAGCTTTTCGAGCGCCACGCCCATGGCCTGACCCCTACGCGTGCCGGGTCGGTCGCCATTCGCCACGCAAGACAGATACTGGCCGATCTCGGCCGCTTGCGTCACGATCTCAAGGCTGTTCAGCATGGGTTGTCGGGAACGGTCTCGATCGGTGCGATCAGCGCCCCCCTGCATGAGATCATTCTGCCCATACTCGCCGATCTGGCTGAGGCTCAGCCGGATATAAGCGTGACGCTGCACGTCAATACCAGCCATGATCTGATGGAGATGATGCAGGCAGGGCGCATCGATCTGGCAGTCTGCAGACCGGTTGACAATCTTTCGGCAGGATCGCTGACGGTCGAGGAACTCGCCCCAGAGCGTCTTGTCGTTGTTGCGGGTGCGAGAAATCCGATCCTGCAGAATCCACCGACAAGCCTTGCGGAACTCATCGATGCACGCTGGATCGTCCATACTGCGCCAAGTCCGATGCGTCAGGCGATCGAATCAGCATTCACGATGGCGCGATTGCCTCTGCCACTCTTTCCGGTCGAATTGACGTCGATCTATGCAACGATCGACCTTCTTCAGCAGTCGACGCTTCTGGCAGTATTGCCGAGATCAGTCTTCAATCTGTTCGAACAGACAGAAATACTGCGGGAATTGCCGGTCGTCATGCCGGATCTTCTTTCGCCCTACTCTCTGGTTCGTCTCCGTGATCGGCCTTTTACGCCTGCAATGGCCTATCTCTACGACGAGATAAAATGTCGGGCTATCGGATTATCCGATAGCGTCATCAAGTAAGTCTCGTCGACTTTACTCCCGGGCTCGTCCTTCCTCGATGCATTGATGATGTAACGATAAGGGGGAAGAGAAATCATGCGTGTTCTCATCCTTGGCGCAGCAGGCATGCTGGGCCGAAAGCTTACAGAGAGTTTTGTAGAGAAGCCGAACGGTTTATTCCCCGGACCTTCACAGCTTATTCTTGCCGATCTTGTGGCCCCCCCCATGCCTCAGGGTTTCCGGGGTATCGTCGATTGCGTGGCTGCCGACCTTACCGTGCCAGGCGCAGCTGAAACGCTGCTGGCCGAGCGGCCCGATGTCATTTTCCACCTTGCCGCTATCGTATCGGGTGCCGCCGAGCGGGACATGCAGCTCGGTTATCGGGTGAATCTCGATGCCACGCGCACGCTTTTTGAAGCGATACGCGTTCTTCATGAGAGCGAAGGCTACAAGCCGCGTCTGGTCTTTGCGTCGTCAATTGGCGTGTTCGGGCGTCCTTTGCCTGATCTGATCAGCGACAGCCAGATACCGACACCTGAGAGCAGCTATGGCGTGCAAAAGGCAATGGTAGAGCTGCTGCTCGGTGACTACGCGCGTCGCGGTATTTTCGATGGTGTCGCGCCGCGCATGCCCACGATTTGTGTGCGACCAGGTGGGTCCAATGCTGCCGTCTCGGGATTTTTCTCTAGCATAATCAGAGAACCGCTGATTGGTCAGGAAGCCGTGTTGCCCGTCCCCAGAGAGACGCGCCATTGGTTGGCTAGCCCGCGTGCCGCAGTGAAAGCCCTCAGGCACGCCTCAGAGATCGATTACGAGACCATCCGCCATCGTCCTGTCTTTACGCTCCCCGCCCTGAGCGTGACGATAGAAGAGCAGATCGAGGCCCTGCGCCACGTGGCAGGCAACCAGGCTGTTTCTCTCATACGAGACGAGCCAGACCCCTTCATCCAGCATTTCGTCTCAAGCTGGCCCAAGGCATTCGACACACATTGGGCATTGAGTCTTGGCTTCACCGCCGATGAGACGTTCGAAGACATCATAAGAGCCCATATCGACGACGATCTGGGCGGCAAGCTTCATGATGCACCGCTGGCACCCACCGCTCCCAGCCGACTCTGGGCGGCGCCAATGCCTCCCGAACACCCCTCCTGTCATGACGAGATTTTCCCCCATGTGAGGCCCTGGACAGCCAGGAACTGGCCCATCGCTGCGGCCATGATCCAGTATCCGGCGATCCTGCCCGATGGCAGTTCCGTTCAGGATCAGAAGGCCGAAGGCTGGGCTGCCACGCTTGCCGAAGTACGGCGCGCCGGGTTCAACGAACTCGATCCGACCGATTGCTGGCTGCGTGTGGCCGATCTCTCAGTCTCTCGACGGCTCGAATTTCTGTCGGTATGCGCCGATTTAGGACTGAGTATCCCGGCTATTTCGACCTCACGCCGCTCCGTGATCGACCCTGATCCGGAGAAGGCAGACGCATCGCTCGCCTATATCCATCGCGTGATCGATACCGCAGCGGAAATCGGCGCACGCGAAATCGCCGTCGGTTTTGCGGCAGCACTGAGTGAGGCGCAGAGAAAAGCCCTCTGGTTCTGGACGGCGCCCGGCCATTGCGACCCGGCAGACCCGCAGGTCTGGAGAAAGGCGGTGTCGCGCATTCGCGAGCTTGCCGATCATGCCCAGAGCGTCGGGGTCGTGCTGTCACTCGAGATGTATGAAGACACCTATCTCGGCTCGGCAGACTCAGCGGTACGCTTCATCAATGACGTCGATCATCCGGCCTGTGGCATCAATGCTGATATCGGCAATCTGGTGCGACTGCATCGCCCGATGGAGCACTGGCGTGACATGATGGTCAAGCTCGCCCCCTATCTGCGCTACTGGCACGTAAAGAACTATCTGCGTACCGAGGATGCCACGACCGGCATGATCGTGACTGCACCAGCCCCCATGGAACAGGGGGTGATCAGTTACCGCGCTGCCATCGCAATGGCGCTCGAACATGGCTATGCGAGCCCGTTTCTGGTCGAGCACTACGGCGGCGATGGTCTGAGTGTTGCTGCGCTCAACCGGGACTATATCCGCAGGATCCTGCCGCTATGACTTATCAACCCTATCACGAACCGCCCGCCTGCATGCGCTTCGATCAGAAGCTGAGCCGTATGAAAGCGGGCACGGATGGCCCGGCGGATTTCATCATTGCCGATGCCAAGGATGCCGATATGGCGGGCGGTCTTTCGGCGCTTGGCACCAACCCGGTTACCCAGTGCCCGGCAACACTATCCGAATTCGACGCAGCGATTGGCGAAATCGTGCGGCAGGATCTGGTGGACATCGTGCTGGCGTCGGTGTCGACGCTGAGGCGCCTCAACAAACGGGGCGTGTTCGAGGGGAGCGCCATCCGGCAGGCCGTCAGGCTGAATGACACGACAGATCTGTGGCGCATTCGCGGTGCTGATTATGGCAGGCAGCCTTCCATTCCTTTCAGGACGGCTCGCCTCGATCTGCTCCCGGTGAAATTCGGTCTTTATTCCATGACATTCAGCGGCGATGCCCGCGAGGACGCCGACGCCCTTTTCCGCTATCGTGATTTCAGGGCCGAGGCCCAGGCGGCGGGCATTTCCCATTTCTTGGAAGTGTTTAATCCGACGCATCCGCTGCTCGACAAGATCGATTACGGCAGTTTTCTCAATGATATGGTCAGCCGTGCCCTGGCGGGTATGCATGAGAGCGAACGCCCGGTGTTCCTCAAGCTGGCATTCAATGGGGCGTATGCGCTCGAGGCGTTCTGTCGCTATGACCCTTCACTTGTGGTCGGCATCATGGGTGGAAGCAGCGGTACGACCCGCGACTGTCTCGAACTTCTGCATCAGGCACAGCTATGCGGTGCCCGTGCGGCGCTTTTCGGGCGCAAGATCCTCGATGCGGAACATCCACCTGCGATGGTGGCCATGATGCGTGCAGTGGTCGAGCGACGCCTCACCCCGTCAGAAGCCGTTGGCGTCTATCACGAAGAGCTCCTGTCACGCGGCATGACGCCGAGGCGCCTGCTTGAAGCCGATCTTCAGATCACGAACTCCCTGCTGCAATAGGCTCATGCGGGCCATCAAACGGAACATGAAAATATGGTCGATATCTGCGGTAATGAAGACGATTTCGCCACGCATGGTCTTCGCGCCTATAATCACGTTTTTCAGGACATCGTGCGCCCTGTACGAAGCGGTGCCCTGCGCGCACAGCCTGGTCCCGAAGGCAAGGTGACGGTTCTCGTCGGGGGCGGATCGGGCCATTATCCGACGTTCTGCGGCTTTGTGGGGCCGGGCTTTGCCGATGCGGTGGTGATGGGAGGCATCTTTGCATCTCCCTCCATTCAGGCCGTGGCCAATATCGGGCGTCTGGCGCATCGTGGGGGCGGCATTGTCATGGGGTTTGGTAATTACGCCGGCGACAATCTCAATTTCGGTATCGCTGCCGAGCGCCTGCGTGCCGAAGGAATCGACACGCGTATCGTGGTGACGACCGATGATGTAGCGAGCGCTCCTGCTGAAACGCCCGAGCGCAGGCGCGGTGTGGCGGGTGATATCATCGTCTTCAAGATCATGGGCGCATCAGCCGATGCCGGATATGACACCGACGCCGTTGAGGCGGTCTCTCGCAAGGCCAATGCCCAGACGCGGTCCTTCGGCATCGCCTTTGATGGCTGTGCCCTGCCCGGTGCGCCCGAAAAAATCTTTACCGTACCTGAGGGCCGGATGGCACTCGGTCTGGGCATTCATGGCGAACCCGGAATTGAAGAGCGCATTCTGGCTGCGCCAGAAGAAATCGCAGCGGAGCTCTATGCCCGGGTCATGGCGGAAAAACCGCCCGAGGCCAGACGGCTTGCCGTTCTGCTCAATGGCGCAGGCGCGACGACAACCGAAGAGCTTTTCGTGTTGTGGAATGAGCTCGAAGCCTTGTTCGAGCGTGATGGCCTGACGCTCATCGCACCGCTGCTTGGTTCCTATGCCACGAGCCTCGATATGTATGGCTGCTCGCTGACCATCACCTGGCTTGATGAGGAACTCGAGCGTTTCTGGCGTGCCCCTGTCACCTCACCGGCCTTGTGTCGTCATGAAGTGACGGGAGACTGGGTTGCGGCCTCCCGACAGGCCATTGCCGAATTGCCTGTCGATTATGAGGCGGCATCAAGCGCAGCAGGGAAAAGCGCCGGTGCCTGTGTTGCCAGAGCTATGGCGTGCCTTGCGAAGACGATGCAGGATGAAGAGGCCATGCTCGGGCGCATCGACGCCATTGCAGGTGACGGTGATCATGGGCAGGGCATGGCGCGTGGTGCGCGGGCTGCCTCTCGGGCAGCTCAGGCTGCATCCGAAGCAGGCGCCGGTGCCCGAACGGTGATGGAGGCTGCCGCCGATGCTTGGGGAGACCGGGCGGGCGGCACGTCAGGTGCTCTCTGGGGAGAGGCCTTGTTCGCCTTTTCGACCGTTCTGGATGACAGCAGCGCTTTCGACAGGTCACGGCTGGTCCAGGGCGTTATCAGGGGCGGCCAGCGAATCATGGCGATCGGCAAGGCCGAGATTGGCGACAAGACCATGGTCGATGCGCTCGCCCCCTTCATTGCGACACTTGAGGAGCAGAGCCTCACCGGGCATGGGCTGGCGCAAAGCTGGTCCCGTGCCGTGGATGAGGCCCATCGTGGTGCAGAAGCAACGAAGAATTTTGCGGCCAGAAAGGGACGCGCCAAGACGCATGGCGATCATAGCAAGGGCTATCCCGATCCGGGGGCGCTGTCTTTCGCCCTAGCGATGCAGGCGCTCACTCCTCTGATCCAGGAACTCAGCTGAGGCGCACCCAGCCGGACAGGCAGCCGTAAAGCGACCTCGCCAGGAGTTCAGGTCTCGGGTTGGGCGATGACTGTTATCATCGCTCGGGAGACGCGCCAGCAGGACGCCTGTCACCCTGCCCCTTCACGACGGCCATGCCCGGCCGTCAACGAGGATGGATGGCAGACGCGCATGAAGATGACAGGTCAGGGATTTCACATGCTTCTGAAAGACAAGGTTTTCGCGATCACTGGCGGTGCGGCGGGTATCGGCCGTGCTGCCGCGCTCGAAGCAGCCCGTCAGGGCGCCGATGTCGCCATCACCGATATTGTGCCGGAAGAAAGCGTCCAGCCCATTCTTGATGCCATACGGGCCGAAGGGCGGCGGGCCCTCTATCTTCAAGGCGATGTTTCCGCGCACGAGACCGCGACGCGTTTCATCACCGCCATTACCGAGGAACTCGGTGGGCTCGATATTTTCGTGAGCAACGCGGGTATCTGCCCGTTTCATGCCTTTCTCGACCTGCCACCCGAGACGCTCATAAAGACCGTCGGGGTCAATCTGCTCGGCGCGTATTTCATGGTGCAGGCTGCGGCCAACCAGATGGTCAGTCAGGGCCGCGGCGGCGCAATCATCGCCGTATCCTCGATTTCGGCTCTGGTCGGCGGCGCGTACCAGACGCATTACACCCCGACCAAGGCTGGCATTCACTCTCTCATGCAGTCCAGTGCCGTTGCTCTCGGAAAATTCGGCATAAGATGCAATTCGGTCCTGCCCGGCACGATACGCACCGCGATCAATGAAGAGGATCTGTCAGATAAGACGAAGGAAGAGGCCATGATCAGTCGCATTCCCCTCGGCCGATTGGGGGCGCCGGAAGATCTGGCAGGCCCAATCGTGTTTCTGGGCTCTTCCATGGCAAGCTATGTCACGGGGGCGTCGCTGCTGGTCGATGGCGGCTGCTTCGTCAATCTGCAATAGACGAGCCTTTAAACGCTGACTGCCCGCCCCTCAGAGGCTCGGTCGGGAGATGGGAACCGGGTTGCGAGTCGGTTGCATCGGGTTGGCGTTTTTCCGTCGGGCGTGGCACATGAAGCGCCATGTCCCACGGTGCCCCCTTTCGCAGCAGTTCGCTCTATCATCTTCTATCAGTTGCGGGAGCGGCGTGGTGGTCGAAAGGGCTTGCGGTCATTTTGGGCACGTTCATTCTTGAAGATGCCACCACCATGATTGCGGCCATGGCGGTTGATGAGGGGCGCATCACCGTAACCCTCGCTTTGATTTCGCTTTATATCGGCGTCGCGGTGGGCGATCTCGGCCTCTACGGTCTCGGCGCCATAGGTGCGAAATGGCCGCCAGCAAGGCGCTGGCTGACATTGCCTCGTCATGACAAGGGGCGGAACTGGTTTCACCGCAATGTAGTCCGTACGGTGGTGATCAGCCGCTTCATTCCCGGTGCGCGTCTGCCGCTCTATACGGCCTGCGGGTTCTTTCGGGCGCCATTCGGCTCTTTTGCAGCGAGCGCGGTTGTCGCTACACTGATCTGGACGTCGCTCCTTTTCAGCGTTTCCCTGCATGTCGGGGGGTGGCTGTCAGCCCATATGGCCAGCTGGCGCTGGTTCGGCATAGCGGGCTTCATCCTGACCATTCTTTTTGTCGGACGCCTCATTGCACGTTTCCAGACCTTCAGTGACTGATCGATCAATGCTTCAGAATTCGCCTGATTTGTCCTCGCAGACCGGGACTCCCGACGAGGATGGCAAGGCACCCCACCCGCTTTCCCTGTTCGAGTTCTGGCCGGGGTCGATCTTTTACACGCCCATCGTGCTCTACTGGATCGCACTCGGGCTGCGCTATGGCGATTTCAGTGTCCCCAGTGCGGCCAATCCCTGCATCGAGACCGGCGGTCTCTGCGGCGAGAGCAAGAGCGGTATTCTCGATCTTGCCGGTCCCGTCGCCAATAGATGGATAGCGCCCTATGTGACGCAGATGTTGCGCAAGGGGCTGCGAGAGGAAGACGCCAAGGCGATCACCGTCGCATTGAGCAAAAAGGGCATTGCCTTCCCCGTGGTGGTCAAGCCCGATATCGGCTGCAATGGCACGGGCGTAAAGCTGGTACAGCGTCCGTCGGACCTGCTGCCGGTGCTGAGGCAATTCCCGTCAGGTGTGCGCATTCTCGCCCAGGCGCTGGCCACCGGGCCAGTCGAGGCGGGACTGTTCTATATTCGAGAGCCGGGAGCGACCTCAGGGCGCATCACCTCGATCACCTACAAGGAATCTCCGGTGCTCGAGGGCGATGGTGTCGCCACGATCCGCGAATTGATCATGCGCGATACCCGTACCAGTCTTCTGTCAGACATTTATCTGCCACGCCTCGAAGGGCGGCTCGACGATGTTCCTGCATGCGGCGAACCGGTGCAGCTCGTCTTTACGGGCAATCACTGCAAGGGCTCGATCTTCCGCAATGGGTGCAAGGATGCGACCCCTGCCCTGACCCGGCGTCTTGACGAAATCATCGGCGATATCACCGAGTTCCATTTCGGTCGGATCGACGTCAAGGCTGCCTCCATCGACGCCCTGCGCCGGGGCGAGGATTTCGAAATCATCGAGCTGAATGGTGTCGGGTCGGAGGCAACCCATATCTGGGATTCAAGAACTACCCTCTGGGAAGCCTATCGTGCGCAGTTCTTTCACTATCGTGAGGCGTTCCGTATCGGGGCGATGAACCGTGCCCGTGGCCGCAAGACATGCGGCGCCTATACGATGCTGCGCTACTGGCGCAAGCAGCGCCGCCTGCTGGCGCTTTATCCGCTCAACGACTGAGCAAGCTCCGCCGGGTCAAGGCAGGCCGAGGTCTATGCCTCGGCCTTTTTCCTACTGGATCCCGGAGCCGAAGATATAATTGCTGACCTGCTGTTCCAGCGAACTCGGCGCCTGGGTGTTTGTAATGGTGCCGTCGCTCGGAAGACGTTCACGCGACGTGCCCGGCGCAATGACCAGGGCGTTGTCGGACGTCATGCTCGGTGCCGCAATCGAGAGGATCGTATCCTGCGGCAGAGACAAATGGCGGTCGATCGAGAAATCGACCTGTGCCATCTGCGTCTGCGGATCAAGGCCGACATGGGAGACCGTGCCGACGCGGACACCTGCCAGAACCACGACAGCGCCCGGGTTCAGCCCGTTGGCTGAAACGAAGCGGGCATGAAAGCGCTGTGTATCACCAGAAGGCCCATGACGCTGGGCGACGGCATAGAGGGCAAAGCCTGACGCGAGGGCAAGCACCATAGCGCTCGCCAGAATCGCGCCGCCCCTGTTTTTTGCCGCCATCTTCGGTTCACCTGCCTGTTATAACAGCGGAACTCTTCGCCTGAGTTGCGATCATGGTCAAGCGCGGGCTTGCGATCCGGGCCGCGCTGAGGCAGGAGGTAGAAACATTTCTTTCATACTGAGCTGATATGACGCTGCTACAAGCACTGGTTCTGGCGATCGTCCAGGGACTGACCGAACTTTTTCCCGTGAGCAGTCTCGGTCACGCGGTGCTGCTCCCGGCTCTGCTTCACTGGAACCTGGACGAGCGCAGCGAATTATTCCTGCCGTTTCTGACCATGCTGCATTTCGGCACGCTGGTCGCGCTGTTCTGCTTTTTCTGGCGTGACTGGCTGGCCATCTTCACGGGGGCTATCGGGAGCCACGGCCCGACGCGCCGCGAAGAGTCCATCCGTATTCTGGTTCTTCTCGTCGTTGCAACCATCCCGGTCGTGATCTTCGGTGCCGCTTTCGAACATCGACTCAAGGTGATTTTCGGCACGCCGGTTGCCGTGGCGCTGTTCCTGTTCCTCAACGGGCTTATCCTGCTCGTGACCGAGTGGATGCGTTCCTATAAAGGCCGTCGCCCGCAGCGCGCCATTGCCGATATGTCGGCCAAGGACGCGCTGGTGATCGGCTGCTGGCAGTGTCTTGCCCTGTTCCCCGGCATCTCGCGCTCTGGCTCGACCATCAATGCCGGACTGGTGCGCGGGCTCAATCATGAGACAGCTGCGCGTTTCTCGCTTCTGATGGCCCAGCCTGCCGTGCTGGCAGCAACGGTGCACGAGGCCTGGCAGCTGCGACACATGACCGTCAGCCACGAAATGGCGCAGATCTCTGTGATGGCGGCGATCGCCGCAGGCGTTACCGCGCTGATCAGCACTGCCGTATTGCTGAAATATTTCCGCAATCACGACCGCTGGGCGCTGTCGCCTTTTGCCTTCTACTGCATGGGGGCAGGCCTGTTCTCGCTACTGGCACTCGTTCTCTTCTGATAACGAAATAATTTCCACTTTGACGGCCGATCCGTCATGATCGGCTTTTTCGAACATGGGCGATTTTCACCATTCCTGACCTGGCTACACCTCCACTTTCACCTTCTCCTGCCGGGAGCCGTCGCAAGACGCTCGAACAGGTCACGGCTGATTATGAGACGAACGGGCTGAAACGCTCTCTGACGGCAACCCAGCTGGTCATGCTGGGTGTAGGCTCGACCATTGGCGCCGGTATCTATGTCATGACCGGGACGGCGGCAGCGGAATATGCCGGGCCATCCATTCTCGTCTCCTTCGTCATTGCCGCCCTCGCCTGTCTCTTCACGGCGTTTTCCTATGGCGAGCTGTCTTCCAGCCTGCCGGTATCGGGATCGGCCTATTCCTATGCCTATGTCTCTATGGGCGAGCGTGCCGCCTGGACAGTGGGCTGGCTGCTTCTGCTCGAATACGGCATCTCCTGCGCGGCAGTTGCTTCCGGCCTCTCTGGGTACGCCACGAGCCTGTTGTCGAGTTTTGGTTTCCACATACCGGCAGCCCTGAGTCAGGCCACGTTTCAGACCGTCCCAGGCAGTGGTGGCATGGCTATCACCTCAGGCTGGCGTTTCGATCTGGTTGCGACGATTGCCATAGCTGTCGTCACCGCCTGTCTGGTGCGCGGCGTGCAGGAATCCGCACGGGTCAACACGATTATCGTGTTCATCAAGGTCGGCGTCCTGTTCCTCTTTGTCGCCTGCGGCTTGTTCGCGTTGCATCCATCCTACTGGCACCCGTTCATTCCTGAATATCGCGGGGGATTCCAGTACGGCATCCCCGGCATGTTCCGCGCAGCCTCGATCATCTTCTTTGCCTATGTCGGGTTCGAGGCAGTCTCTACGGCTTCGGCAGAAGCCCGTAACCCGCGTCGTGACGTGCCGATCGGCATTATCGGCAGTCTGGTAATCTGCACCTTCGTCTATGTATGCGTGGCGTCCATCCTTATTGGTATCGTGCCGTACCAGCAGCTCAATGTCGCAGACCCGCTCTCGATTGCGGTGCGCGCGATGCACCAGCCCTGGCTCGCGCTCTTCGTCAATCTCGGAGCGACCATCGGCCTTTGTTCGGTGCTTCTCGGCCTGCTTTATGGTCAGACGCGCATTTTCTTCGCCATGAGTCGCGACGGCTTGCTGCCCCCGATCTTTTCTTATGTCCACAAGCGCTATCACACCCCGTGGACGGGGACGATCCTGCTCGGGATCATCGTGGCTCTTGCGACCGCGACCCTGCCTATCGACGTGATCAGCGATCTCGTCAGCATTGGCACAGCAGCGGCGTTCGGCATCGTCTGCTTTACGGTAATCTGGCAGCGCAACATGCATCCCGACATGCCGCGCAGCTTCAGCGTGCCGCTGGGCGGTTTCAGGGTCAAAGGCTGGTGGATCGGCATTACCCCGCTACTGGGCATACTCTTTTGTATCGTGATGATTGCCCCGCTTTTTGCAGACATGGCGCGGGCGCTCATGCATGGTAACCCGGTGCCCGCCCTGCTTCTGCTCGCCTATGCGGGGCTCGGCTTTGTCACCTACTGGTACTATTCCCGTCATAACTCCAGCTTCGCGAAGAAGAGCGCTGACTGACGCAGAGTGAGAAGCGGGCTCCTCGAATTACCCACAGATTTCGTGGATGTGTTCGTGGGTAAGGTTGTGGATAAGGGGCGCACAAGAATCAGAAAGGGGGGAGCGTTCGGCTCCCCCCTTTTTTGTACAGACCCAAACAGCAGGCTTACTTGACCGCCTGCTCCGAAAGCTCATGCGCGATCACACGGGCGCAAAGCGCCATGGAAATGGCGCCCGCATCGGGGTGGCCCTTGCTACGCTCCCCATGAGTGCGAGCACGGCCCAGACGAGGGAGCAGATCCTTTGTGGCCTCAGCGGCCAGCGTCGAGGCTTCAGCGGCCTCAGTCCAGGCTTTTGCAATGGAATAGCCCTTTCTCAGACCGCCCTCGAACCCCTCGACCAACGGCTCCAACGCATCCATGAGAGTCTTGTCGCCCTTTTTGGCTTTCCCAAGGGCTGTGATTTTTTCCATAGCACGGCGGAGCCCTAGCGAAAGGCTTTGTGCATCGGGCACAGCGGAATCATCGAAAGCCGTGCTGAAAGCAAATAGCCCCGCCCCCCAAAGTGCACCTGATGTGCCTCCTGCCCGATCAGCCCAGGCATCGGCAGCAGCGGCAAGCACCGTCGACGGACCGGACCCGGCCTCGACAGCGGCGCGTGCAGCTTTCGCCGCTGCGGCTGCCCCACGCGCCATGCCCTGCCCATGATCGCCGTCACCCGCATGGGCATCGATCTGACCAAGCGCAGGTTCAGCCTCCGTAAGAGCTGCCGACAGCCTGGTCATCATAGAGGAGACACAACGCCCGCCCTTTCTGCCCGCTTCAGTGAGTGACTTCATGTATACTGCAGGCGCTTCTGTCAGAACCGGCAGGGAGGCGCGATAATCTCCTGCCATTTCATCGCGCTTCAGGGCCGCGCTGTTGACGGGCGCGCGCCAGAATTTCTCCAGCTCCTCGTCCAGCCAGGTGAGCGTCAGCGAACAACCAGCCATGTCGAGGCTGGTGATATATTCACCCGCCAGAGGCGCGATGACCGTGTAACCCGCGTTTTCGAGATGGGGGATGATCGCCTCCCATAACACGAAAAGCTCTTCGTATTTCGTGCTGCCAAGCCCGTTCAACAGGGCCGTGATGCGCGAGCCTGCATTGGCGGGAGCTTCCTTTAGAAGGCGGTCGCACAAGATGGCAGCCAGTTCGGACGGTCGCATCAGATCGAGTTCATCGATGCCCTGTTCACCATGCACCCCAAGCCCGAGCGCCAGACGACCCTTCGGCACATGAAACAGCTTTTCGCGTTCTCCAGGCAGGGTGCAGCCATCGAAAGCCACGCCGAACGAGCGCGTCTGGGCATTGGCGCGGCGTCCTACAGCTTCGACCTCGTCGAGGCTCAACCCGGCTTCGGCGGCTGCCCCGATAATCTTGAAAACAGGCAGATCGCCTGCTGTGCCGCGCCGCCTGTTCTCCTCGCTGGCTGGGGCGCTCGCAATATCGTCTGTCGTGGCGATCATGCGTGTATCGATACCCTCGGCACGCAGACGCTCGGCAGCGATACTGAAATTGAGGACGTCGCCCGCATAATTGCCGTAGCCGAGGATCACGCCGCCGCCAAGATTGGCCTCTCGTGCGATACGCAGGATGGCCTGGGTCGAGGGCGAGGCAAAGACGTCGCCCGCAACGGCGGCATCGGCAAAGCCCTCGCCGACATAGCCGTTAAATGCCGGGAAATGACCAGAACCGCCGCCCACGACAAGAGCAACCTTGCCTCGTTTACCCGGCGTCGTTCTGACCACGCCGCCCCGCACCGGCTGGACGATATCGCGATAAATGCTGGCAAAGCCGCGGAGGGCGGATGTCGCGAAATTCTCAGCGTCGCCACAGATTTTTGTCATGGGATAGTCGTCCTCGGTACAGATAAGCGAAGAAGTGGAAAACGAGCCCTGTTCAGGCTTCCCGGTTGAAATAGCGCCGGGCAAGAGAGTCGAAGGAAATTGCGGCGACCACGATCCCGCCACTGACGATCGACTGCCAGTAAGGCGAGATGCCAAACAGGACGATAACGTTCTCGATGATGCCAATGATGACAGCGCCAAGCACCGCGCCAAACGGGCTTCCCAGACCGCCGGTGGTTGCAACGCCACCGATGACGGCAGCGGCGATGGGGGCCAGCACCCATGTATCACCGATGGAGGGCTGGGCAGTACCCAGCCGCGCGACCATCAGGATGCCGGCCAGCGCCGAGAGAAAGCCAGCAGCGGAGAAGGCACAGACTCTGATGGCATCTACCCTGATGCCAAGCATACGCGCTGCCGCGTTGTTGCTGCCAATCGCATAGGTGTAACGGCCTAGCGGTGTGCGGATCATGACGAAGGAGACGATGACGAGGCAAAGAAGCAGGATCACGAAAGGAACCGGGAGGCCGAACAGCATCCCGCGCCCCAGAAACGAGATATTACTCGGAATACCCGTGATGGCGACGCCCTTCGTCAGCACCAGATTGGCGCCGCCATAGACCCCTGCCATGCCGATTGTGAGCACAAGGGAATGCAGCTTCAACTTCGTGATCAACAGACCGTTCAGCAACCCGCATCCTGTGCCAAGCGCGAGGCAGAGCACGAGAGAGAGCCAAGGATTGAGCCCCGCCTGCACCATGAAAATACCACCCGCAACGCCAGCGAGACCGCCAATGGCACCAACGGAGAGATCGAGCTCGCCGAGAATCATCAGAATGGCCTGACCGATCGTGACCAAGCCGACGAAGGCGAGCGAGCGCGCGATGATTTTCATGTTGAACGCTGTCAGAAAATTCGACGAAAGCGTGCAGGAAAGAGTGAATATGACTGCTAATGCGATCATGACCCCAAAGAGGGGATTGGATGCCACAGCCTTGATTCGGACAAGGATATCGGGCTGACGTTGTCTGGCTGCGCCATCATGCGGCGCGGGCATCTCATGCGACATGGCTTGTCTCCGGTGAGCCGATGATCGAGGCGACCAATGTGCTGATTTCGGTTGTTTCGTGGTCGAAGGAGCCGTTAATTCGGCCCGAATAGAGCGTTACGATACGAGTTGCGCAGCGCTGGAGCTCACTCATCTCGGATGAGACAAGGATAATCCCGACACCCTCTTTGGCGAGGCGCTGCATGATGCGATAGATCTGGAATTTGGTGCCTATATCGATGCCCTTCGTCGGCTCGTCGAAGATCAGCAAACGTGGCCTGCGTGCCATTGCCCGACCGATAATGGCCTTTTGCTGGTTACCGCCCGAGAGAAACATGATCTTTTTGGCGGAAGACGAAGTACGAACATCGAATTGCTCGATGATCTCTTTCACCAACGCGTTTTCGCGGCGTGGCGAAATAAGCCCCGCTTTTGTGATATTCCGGGTGACGGCGAGCGAGATATTTTCGCGCAGGCTCAGCATCGGGAAAATACCGTGATGCTTGCGTTCCTCCGAGAGATAAACCATCCCGGCCTGCACCGCCTTGTCTGGTCGGTTAGGTGCAATCGGTTTACCGTCAAGAATGACGCGGCCGCTCTGGACTTTGCGAAATCCGAACATGGCCTGCATGATCTCAGAGCGGCCCGCCCCGACGAGCCCCGCGAAGCCAAGAATCTCACCACGCTTCAGATCGAAGGAAACATCTTTGAAACCGGGGCCAGTCAGACTCTCAACAGAAAGAATGGTCTCGCCGGTACGTGCAGATGGCGCTGGCTGGAACTGCTCGTCCAGTTTCACGGTGCTGCCCGACATCAGACGGATCAACTCCCCTTCGGTCATACCGTCCATCGAGAAAGTGCCGACGCTGCGACCGTTGCGCAAAACCGTCACTGTATCGCCGAGCGAAAAAATTTCTTCCATCTTGTGAGAAACAAAGACAATGGCGACGCCCTGATCGCGTAGATCATTGATGATGCGAAAGAGTCGTTCCGTCTCCTTGGCAGTCAGAGACGAGGTGGGCTCATCGAGAATCATGACCCCGAAATTTTCCTGAGTTGCCGCACGGGCAATCTGCAGAAGCTGTTGATCGGGGACACTGATTTCAGCGACTTTCTGATCAGGCCGTGCGTGAATGCCAAAACGGGCAATGAATTTCGCGGCCTCCACCTCCATCGCCTTTTCCGATACAGTGATCCTGCCGAAGCCTGAGCGGGCAAATGGCATGAACATGTTTTCTGCGACGGTGAGGTAAGGAAAGAGATTGAGTTCCTGAGGCACATAGGCCACACGCTCGAAAAGCTTGTGGTCTTGCAGTGCATCGGCGTCGTCAATGACGAGTGTGCCCGTATCCGGTTTGACCAGACCGGACAGGGTCTTGATAAGCGTGGATTTCCCTGCTCCGTTCTCACCGGCAAGGATATGCACCTTGCCGGGTTCAAGAGTCAGATCGATGTGATCGAGGGCCACGACCCCTGGATAGGTCTTTCGTATGCCCGAAGCCTTGAGAAGGACCATAGCCCCCTCCCGATCGTTTATTTGGAGAGCGTTGATTTGGTGATGATATCGATGCCTGTATCGATGTTTTTAGGCGTCTTTTGCCCCAGCGCCTTCTGCCAGGCGGCAATAACGGCCCAGTAGCCCTGCATTTCAGGGCGGCTTGAGGCAGAGGAATCGACCACGCCATCCTTAATCAGCTGAAGCATGTCGTTCAGATTATCCAGACCGACCTCCTGAACCTTGCCGATCTTGTCGCTTTCGCGAATGGCCTGACCGATGCCCACAGGGCCCGCAGCATCACAGGCCACCCAGCCTGCAAGGTTGGGATGGGCCTGCATGATGGCTGATGCCTGTTTCTGCGCAGTTTCTATGCTATCGTTATCAATGCCTGTCGCTACGACTTTGATATCGGGATATTTGGCAAATACCTTCAGCTCGCAGCGCGCGCGAAGGGCATGATTGGGCGCAGTAGGCACGCCCATCATAACGGCGACCTCACCCTTGTGGTTGATCAGCTTCGCAAGCCGCTCCGCCGCGAGGGTGCCCTGTTCGCAGAAATCCGCTCCGACCGCCGTGATTTCCATGCCCTCGGGTGGCAGGGAGTCGAAAACAGTCATCGGAATCTTCTCATCGACCGCTTCCTGCATGGTCGACCGGTTTCCCTTCTCGTCGAGAAGATCGAGGATCAGTCCATCGGGATGCGTCGCTATCGCGCGTTCGATGATGTCGTTCTGGGTCGAGACATCGGCGGTTTGCGGCGCGCGATATTCAACCGTGATGGCGCGTCCCGTGGACTTGCTCAGCAGGGCCGCGGCGGCTTGCGCGCCGTTATTGGCCTTGTCGAACCACGGATGAACGGCTTTCGGTATCATGACAAACCGCATCGGCGCATTGTCCGCCGCCGCATGGGCGGCGAGCGGGGCGAAGAGCAGGGTTGCGGTGGCGAGCAGAGCTTTTTTCATGAGATCAGACCTTATGGTCGCGTTAACCCATTATTTGCAGGAATTGGGTGAATATTTGCGATCGAGAGCATCGATACCATCGACATTGCGCGCCGAGGCGCTGGCCGGGTCGAATTCCTTGGCGAGGAACGAGTCAACAATGGTCTTGGCGAGTTCAGCGCCGACAACGCGCGCACCGAGTGTGATGATATGGGCGTTGTTGGACAGCGCTGCACGTTCTGCGGAGTAGCTGTCATGCACCTGCGCTGCGCGAATGCCGGGGATCTTGTTGGCCGAAATGGCAACCCCGATGCCCGTGCCGCAGCACAGGATGCCGCGCTCATATTCGCCGGAAAGAATGGCATGGCCAACGCGTTCGCTTAGCTCGGAGTAGAGCTCGCTCTTGTCATCTGCAGGGCGTGAGAGGTCGACTGCATCGAGCCCTTTAGCCTTGAGATGCGCCACGATCTGCTGGGCCAGACCCTCACCGGCGCTATCGCCACCAACTGCAATTTTCATGATCGTCTTCCTTTATGGTGTTCTAGAGAGGGACGGAGCGCGAGGCGGGCGGCGTGTCGTCAAGCGGAGCGACATGCAGATTGATGCCCGCATCGAGCATGCGGTTCTTCTGACTTTCAGAGACGCCTGAATCGGTAATCACAACGTCAAAATCAGAGAGATTAGCCAGACGGTTCAACGCGGTGACGTCAAATTTCTGACTGTCGATCATCAGGATACGCCGATCGACAATTTCCATGAGCGCCATCTTGCATTTCACGATCTCCTGCTCCTGATGATAGGCGCCAAGATCGCGTACCGCAGAGACAGACATGAACAGCGTGTTCGCCCGAAGCGACTTCGTGCCCTGCTCGCAGAGAATGCCGAGAAACGCGTCGAAGCGCGGGTGATATTTACCACCGAGGCAGATCAGACTGATATCGCGCATCCCTGCAAGCTGGGTAGCAATACCCATGCTGTTGGTCAGCACCGTCAGAGGCATACCCGAGGGAAGATTTTCCGACAAAATGCGTGACGTGGTGGAATCATCGAGGGCGATGATATCGCCAGCCTTGATGAAATTCGTCGCGACACGCGCAATGGCCTGTTTCTCACGAGAGGCGCGACGCAGGCGATGAACGACGCTTGTTTCCATCACGCCGCTGGCCAGCATGGTTACGCCACCATGGACCTTGCGTACCAACCCCTGCTCGGACAGCGCGTGCAGATCGCGATGGATCGTCATGCGGCTGGTCGAGAAACGCTCGACGAGCTCCTCGATCTGGGCGCCCCCGTTTTCGAGAACGTAGTCTAGGATTTCGCGACGCCGTGCCGAGACGGCCTTGCTCTCTACGCCGGTCGCGCCGCTCATGACACAACCGACCGGATGATGGCGGCAAGACCCGAAGGATCCCAAGCCGAACGACCGATGAACACGCCGTCGACATCGGCCAGCGCTGTATAGCGTGCTGCGTTTTCAAGCGAGACGCTGCCGCCATAAAGAATAGGCACGCGGCGCGCAGTCGTTTCCCCGACCAGTTCGGCCAGGACATGGCGCAGGCGTGTATGCGCGGTTCCGACAAAAGCGGGTTCGGCGGCCCTTCCCTTGGCGCCAATGGCCCATACGGGTTCATAGGCCAGCAGAACAGTTCCGATCTGGTCCGGCGTCAGCCCATGGAGCGCCATCTTGGTCTGACGGGCAAGTGTCTCATGCGTCACGCCGAACTCATATTCCTCGGCACTGTCGCCAATGCAGATGAGCGGGCGCAGAGCGTAGCGTATGGCGGCCTTGACCTTGAGATTGACGGTGATGTCAGTCTCGCCAAAGTGCTCGCGACGCTCCGAATGGCCGAGTTCGACAATATCGGCACCGCATTCGCGCACCATATGGGGCGAGATTTCGCCTGTCCACGCGCCCTCGTCTTCCCAGTGCATGTTCTGCGCACCCACGCTCCAGCGCGTATCTGCGAGGCGGGATGCGACCATTTCGAGCGATGTGAAAGGCGGAATGACGAATGGCGTCACGGAAGAGGGCACAGCTATGGACGCGATCTGCTCGGCCGCTTCCCGGGCGGCGGCTGGCCCCTTGTTCATTTTCCAGCTTGTTCCGATCCAGAGCGACTTTAAGGGCATCGTGTTCTCTCTCTGTGACGCAGTGACGGTAAGTGTAACGTCCTGATGTTGTGATAGGGATTTATATAACATTAAGGTAGATAAAATATCACCTTCAGCGTTCACATTGATATGATTAGGCGCAGGAAAAAGCCTGCATTTTGCCTAAAATCAAACGGAATCAAGATTCTGTACTTTGTGCGATTTTGTTATCGGGCGATCACTAAATCCTGTGATCCGCAGACCTTGCCGAGCACCGTCGTGTAGCCAAGCCCAAGCGCCTTACAAGCGCTAAGGCCCTTCTGACTGATCTGCGCATTCTCCTGCTTTGTCAGAACTCTCGCGCCCGGGTTTCAGCTTGCTGCATCGCCTGCAGTGCTGTCAGAAACACCATGTTGCTCAACCGCAATTCTCCAGGCGCTGTCGATTTCGGATGCGCAAATGGCCTCTGTCCAGCCAAGGGCTGGCGCCATGATCGCGCAAACCTCTTCGACCACAGCACGGCTGATTTCGCCCGAAAGCGCGATCGGTGTGCGCCGGAAAAGGAGATCGGCAGCTTTGCGCACGAGTTCTTCCTTCGTGAGATACTGGATCTCGTTCCTTGTATAATCGGGAAGAGACGTGAGTGCTTGATCGGGTGTGCGTGCACAGAAAGCAGCAACGCGCTCTGCAGTAGTGCCATAGCGCTCGAATAACAGGGTCGCGCGTGCCAGCGGCAGGCCCTGCATCTCGGCAAGGTGCCGGATATAGGCATTTCGTGATTTCTGCCCCGGATAACCGACCCCGCCCCCGATTGCCCTCTCACGCGAAGAGCGCGTCCGTTTACGGTGGAGAAGCCCCAGTACCTTATCGGCTGTTTCTTCCGCGAGGCCACGGAATGTGGTCCATTTACCGCCAACCAGAGACAGGACGGGCGTGGTCCCGGCATAATCAGTGTGGATGATGTGGTCTCTGCTGATCTCGCCAGGGTCGTCCGTGCGCGTGGCGGGGAGCGGTCTTACGCCGCAATAGCGATAGACGACATCGCTGTCGCTGAAACGAAAACCGGGAAACAGCCCCTGAAGCATGGCCAGCATGTAGCTCTGTTCTTCCTGTGAACAGATTGCCTTGTCGGCGTCCTTGCACGGGATATCGGTCGAGCCGATCAGAACATGGTTCATGAACGGATAGGCAAGGCAGATGCGGCCGTCTGCCGTGCCGAAATAGACCATCTGCCCGTTGAGTTCTCGCAGCAATTCGGGATGGCGCATAACGAGATGCGATCCTTTCGTGCCACCAATATAGCGTGTGGAAAGGCCGATCTCCGCGTTAACCTGGTCGATCCATGCACCACCGGCATTGACGACCAGATCGGTGTGGACATGCTCAACCTGGCCGGTGATGTCATCACGCAGGGTCATGGCCCCCTCATGGAATGAGGTGACTCTGGTATAGGTTCTCACTGCGCAGCCAAGAGAAAGACGAAGCGCATCCTCGACGCATTCGAAACCCAGTCTTTCAGGTTGGGTGATGGCAGCATCATAATATCGTCCGGTAGCGATGACCTTTCGTGTCATATGCGGCCAGTCGCGCCTGACAGAGCGCCCGAAAGAAAGGGTGTGGCGAGGCATTACGCGGGCGCGACGGCCGAGATAATCATAGATCTGCATCCCGACTTCGGTAATCGCGATACCTCGATCGGCAAGCTTTGTCTTCAGACCGCAGAACCGCTTGATTGAGGGCAGAATCCCGCCGAACCAGGAATGGATCGGTATGATTGTCGGAAGCGGCTTGACCACGTGCGGTGCGTTGCGCAGCAGCAGATTGCGTTCGAGGGTCGATTGCGCAACCAGGCGAAACTCTCCGGTCTCGAGATATTTGATGCCGCCATGGATCAGTCTTGATGGCGCCGCTGAAGCACCAGTGCAGATATCACCCTTGTCGATCAGGAGAACATTGAGCCCCTGAAGCGCCAGCTCACGAAAGAGACCCACACCATTGATGCCTGCCCCGATGATCGTGACATCGAAATGGGCAGAGTCGATTTGTTTGGCGGAATAGGTCATCGGGTATCTCGATTTAGGAAGTGGTTCTGAAACGGGTTAGCGACCGCGCAGGCCTCAGGCCGTGGCGGCGCGCAAAGGCTGTTCATGAGGGACAGGTGCGCTGTGCAGAGATGGCCAGAAAGGCTCGAGAATTTGAGCCAGCGTGGTGTAACGCGTGTATATGGCGTTGTAATAACGTGAGAGCGCCGGGTCGGGGGCGAAGCGTGTATGCTGCATATCGAGCCCGGCAACAGCGTCCTCAAGTGTTGGATGGTTGCCGCAGGCAACGCTGGCCGTCAGCGCAGCCCCTAGAGCCCCTGCCTCACGCACCGGCGACGTCATGACAGGTCTGCCAAAGATGTTCGCAAAGAGCTGGCCTATCTCAGGGCGGCGACTTCCGCCGCCTGAGACGCCGATGCTGTTGACCGGCCCCGTGCGCATCAGATCTTCGACATGGTGACGGTGGTTGAAGATCGTGCCCTCTATCATTGCCTGAAACAGATCGGCGCGGTCATGCCAGGATTGCAGCCCGAGAAACGAGGCCGTGGCAGGTGTCTCAAAAGGCGAGCCGAACAGATAGGGATGATAAAGCGGGATCTGGCGTTCAACACGCCCCTGCTCGAACCTTGCTATGGAGGCCTCAATGAGATGGGCAGCTGCGTCGGGATCGTCGGGCGCGATATAACGCGCCATCCATTCAAGATTGCTCGCAGAGGCCGGTGAAATCGCCATGCAATTCCACAGGCCTTTTCGATAACCGGCGCGACAGGCCCATTCTGCCCCAGTCACCGGTCGATCACGCAGCACCTCATTGATCGAGAACGTACCGGCTGTGACGGTCATGTCACCCGCCCGCACCTGACCCAGCCCGACAGAGGCGGCGATGACATCATGCAGCCCTGCGGAGACAGGTGTGCCCTGCAGCAAACCCGTCATGAGTGCCGCTTCAGCGGTGACATGGCCTGCCCGGTCGCAGGAGTTCAGCATTGGCGGCAGCGCGCTCGCAATTTCCTGCAGATCGAGCGTCTGAAGGATTTTCTGACTGTAACTCTGCGTATGAAGATCGGTGAACGCCGTGCTCGCTTCGGTCAGATCGGTCGCAATCCGGCCTGTCAGGCAGAAGCGAAGCCAGTCCTTGGCAAAAAAGACGGTGCCGATGGCCCCGTAACGCTCAGGCTCGAAACGCTTGATCCAGGCCAACAGCGTGGTTGCTGAATATGGATAGGGCCTCTGACCAGCAACGGGCAGGACGTGGTCGAGAAGCCCCGCCTCTTTCCACCCTTCGTGCACACCAAAGGCGCGGCTATCGAGGGACATGATACCTCTGCCAAGTGGTTGGGCTTGGTGGTCGAGCAGAAAAACACCATCGCCATGGGCGGTCATGCCTATGCCTGCGATATCTGCCCCCGTGCAGCCAGCATCAGCCAGCGCATCACGAATGGTTTCGGCAACGAGGAGCCACGTCGCCTTCATATCGCGCTCAACCTGCCGAGGTGTATTCGTTACCTGGGGAACACGCGCCTGCCCTATACCGACAATGCGCCCGCCAGGTGTGAAGATGACAGATTTCGCAGTGGTCGAGCCGCAATCAACGCCCAAGACATAACCTGCACCCATGATCGCCTCTTCGCTCTTTCGGCTCGCTATCGGTGCTTGATGTTCTAAAGTTGGTTGTTGTGTTAACAAAATCACAAATTGGTGCTATATATGATATATATGGGCAGTTTCGCGGAGAAGAGCATCCTGCGTAAGGGAAGCCCGAGTGCTTACGCCTGACGACAAAACCTTGATAAGGACGGCTTGTGAGGATGATATCTTTGTGATATTTTTGTTATCTTATTTTCTGCTACGCTTGGTCCCAACAAAAGCAAGCATATCTGTCAAAGGCAGTTTCAGACCATGAGTGATGACATCAAGTCAGCGCCCTCCCTGGATGGTTTCTCAGGGATCAAACGTCAGAATCTCAAATCACGTCAGCAGCAAATTCTTGATCTGCTCTTTGAGCAGGGCAATGCGAGCATCGAATTTCTGGCTGAACATTTCGATGTAAGCCGTATGACGATCCATCGCGATGCGCATGCGCTGGCCAGCCAGGGGCTGATTGACAAGATTCATGGCGGCATCACTCTCAAGAACCGCGCACGCACGGAAAAGAACGTTGCCTATCGTCAGCACCGTGCGGCCAATCTGAAGAAAACGATCATCCAGCGTGCCGTCTCGATGATCGAACCCGGTCAGGTCATCATTCTTGATGATTCGACGACCGTCGCTGAAATGCTGCCGCTTCTGCCTGCCAGGGCGCCCCTTACCGTCATCACCAATGCGGTCGGCGTAGTACAGGCTCTTGCGCCCTTCCCCGGCATCAAGATCATCTGCCTTGGTGGCGATTACAGCAATTCACGCAACGCGTTTTTCGGGCTTGTCTGCGAGCAGGCAGCGCGATCGCTGCGGGCCAATGTCATGTTCATGTCCACCTCGGTGATTTCGGGTGACACGGCATTCCAGAATGACCAGGACGTGGTGAAGGTAAAGCGCGCGCTCATGGCCATTGCCGATGACAGCGTTCTGCTGGTCGATAGCACAAAATTCCGCCAAGGCGGGCTGCATCGCCTCACCTCCCTCTCGGAATTTTCGCGTATCCTGACAGACAGCCAGATCAAGCCCGAGACATTGTCCGAGCTTGAAACGGCCGGTATTCCGATCGAGATCTGCTGAGTTTTCACCCCCAGTAAAAGCCGGGAGTGAGAGGGCTCAAACCTTGGTCAGGCGGCGTTTTCAAGCGTCGCCATATCGATGACGAAGCGGTATTTCACGTCGGATTTCATCATACGTGAATATGCCGTCTCGATCTCGTCCATGGCGATCATCTCGATATCTGACGTGATGCCATGTTCACCGCAGAAATCGAGCATTTCCTGAGTCTCGGCGATACCGCCAATCAGCGAGCCAGCAAAGCTGCGACGCTTCATGATCAGGCTGAACACAGCAACAGGTAGCGGCTTTTCCGGAGCGCCAACCTGAACCAGTGTGCCTTCACGCTTCAGCAGGTTGAGATAGACATTGATGTCATGATCGGCCGCAACCGCGTCCAAAATGAAATCGAAGCTGGCGGTTTCCTTCGCCATGGCGTCCGGGTCTTTCGACAGCACGACTTCATGGGCACCGAGACGGATACCGTCTTCCACCTTGCTCTGTGAGGTGGTGAAAAGTACCACATGGGCACCGAAGGCGCGGGCGAATTTGACGGCCATATGGCCGAGGCCACCCAGACCCACCACACCAACACGCTGACCGGGGCCAACCTTCCAGTGACGCAGCGGCGAGTAGGTTGTGATGCCTGCGCAAAGCAGCGGCGCGACAGCTGCGAGATCGAGGTTCTCGGGGACTTTCAGCACGAATGCCTGATCAACCACGACAGCCTTGGAGTAGCCACCATAGGTGTTGCCACGACCCTGACGGTCTTCACCGTTATATGTGCCGACGAAGCCGTTTTCGCAATACTGCTCCAGACCTTCCTTACAGCTCGAGCATTCGCGACAAGAATCGACCATGCAGCCAACGCCAGCAAGGTCACCCACCTTGAACTTGGTGACCGATGCGCCAACTTCGCTTACGCGGCCGACAATTTCATGACCGGGAACGCAGGGATAGACAGTGTTGTGCCACTCATTGCGTGCCTGATGAATGTCGGAGTGGCAGACACCGCAATAGAGAATGTCGATACGCACATCTTCAGGCCCCGTGTCGCGACGATCGAACTTGAAGGGGGCGAGACGGTCTGACGCTTTCTGTGCGCCATATCCAATGCAGGACAGCATGGGCTCTCTCCGGTTTCGTTATTCTGAAGATTACGGAAAAAGGCGCTTGGACCCCTCGGGGTACGCGCCTACATCTTCCGTAACATATCAGTCTAACGTTGCCAGCCCCTCGGGGTTCGATTTACGAAACTATTCGGTTTTCTTTTCTGTTTTCACGAAATCGTGAGAGCTTGATATAGAGCGTCGGCAAGACCAGCAGGGTCAGCGCGGTACAGGAGATCAGCCCGCCAATGACCACGGTTGCCAGCGGTTTCTCCACCTCTGCCCCCTCACTCATAGAGAAAGCCATCGGGAAGAACCCGAGACAGGCGACGGTCGCTGTCGCCATGACGGGACGAAACCGCTCACGTGCCGAACTGACGGCGGCAGATACGGCATCGAACCCGGCCAGTCTCTTGTCACGTATGTAGGAAATCAGCACCACGCCATTGAGCGTGGCGACACCGAAAAGGGCGATGAAGCCTATGCCCGCCGAGATGCTGAACGGCATGGCACGCAGCCAGAGCGCGATAATGCCACCTGTTGCGGCAAAAGGCAGGTTCACGAACACCAGGCCCGCCAGCCAGACATCGCCGAGCGCCAGAATGAGCAGGCAGAAAATCAGCACGAGAGTGATTGGCACGACGATTTCGAGACGGGCAACAGCGGTCTGGAGATTGCGAAACTGCCCGCTCCACTCGACGCGATAGCCGGGCGGCAGCTTGATCTGGGTTTTGACCGCCTTCTGCGCCTCCTGAACGAAGGAACTCAGATCGCGTCCGCGCACATTGGCCTGCACCATCATGCGTCGTTCACCCTGATTGCGCCTGATTGCAGCGGGGCCGTTACGCAAGGTGATATCGGCGACCTGGTCGAGACGCACCGTGTGATCGTCGCGTGTCAGCACCGGCAGAAGCTTGATGTCGTCAAGGCTGTCGCGTGCCTGCGGCATGATGCGGACCTCGGTCGGAATCAGCGCATCCTGCAAGGAGACGGGCGGGCCGACATGACCGCCGATGGACTCAACCACATCGAGCACTTCTGACGTATCGACATTCAGGCGTGCTGCGGCCGTACGATCGGCATCGATATGCAGATAGGGAATGGTGCCGACATCCTGCGGCGCCACGTCTGCGGCACCCGGCACGCTGTCGACTACCTTTGCTATCTGGGCAGCCAGCCTCATGAGCTTGTCGATATCTGGGCCGTAGATACCAATGGCAATCTGTGACCGCACGCCGGACTGCAGATCATCCATACGCATCTGGATGGGCTGGCTCCAAGAGTAGAGTGAGCCCGGATTATTCTTCCGGAGCGCTGCGTCGAAGGCGCGGATGAGCCCTTCCTGCGTGTCAGCAGTCTTCCATTCTGAGCGCGGCTTGAGCAGCACATAGGTGTCTGATTGCTCGCCGCCCTGCGGATCGGTCGGAATGGCCGAGGTGCCGCTATTGCTCACGAGCATACGAATATCGGGAAACTGCTTGAGCGTGCGCTCGATCTGCTGGATTGATCGCAAGGAGGCATCAAGCGATATGCCCGGCAGGCGTGTGGAGGTGACAATTAGATCGCCCTCCTGCAGCTGCGGAATGAATTCGCCGCCGAGCCGCGTGGTCAACCCGACCGACAGGATCAGGATGACCATCGCGATACCCATCACCATTTTGCCGTGGGCCATGCACCATTGTGAGGCGGGAGCAAAACCGCGCCGCAAGAAGCGGATGAAGAACGTGTCGTGCTCGGTGCCGCGTGTTGCTTCCTCAACCCCACCATTACCGTCGGCATGGTGATCGGGTCCGTGACCGGGCTTGATGCGCATGAGCAGTGCCGCGAAGGCAGGCACAGCAATCAGCGCATAAAGCAGCGATGCGATAAGGGCGAGAATGACCGTCTGGGCCATCGGGCGGAACATACGCCCCTCAACCCCTTCGAGCGTGAGAACCGGCAGATAGACCAGAATGATGATGAGAATGGCGAAGATCACGGGTCTTGCCACCGAAGCAACTGTCTCGGCGATGCGTCGCGTCAACGGCACGTCACCGGGTGCCTGGCTGGAAAGCACACTCTCGACAATAACGAGCGCACTATCGACAACCATGCCGAAATCTATGGCACCCAGACTGAGCAGATTAGCCGAGATACCCAGATGCCGCATGCCAACCATGGCTGCAACGAGCGAAAAGGGAATGACCGAAATGATCACGACCGAAGCGCGCCAGTCACCGATCACGACCAGAAGGACAACCAGAACGAGCAAGGCCCCGAGAAGGAGGTTTTCCTTGACGGTGTGAATGGTCACATCGGTCAGGGTGGCCCGGCTGTAATAGGGTTCAAGCGTGACGCCCTGCGGCAGGGTCGAGACGATTTTGGGCAGGGCCGCGTCGATACGCGCCAGCGTGGCCTTGGCATTGGCACCTTGCTGCAGCAGGATGACGGCATTAACGATCTCGCCCTCACCGTCGCGCGTGACACCTCCCAGACGGGGAAGCGTGCCCTCCTGGACCGTGCCGACATCACGCACATGCACCACGCCACCATTGGGCATGGAGCGCACCTGAACCTCACCCAGCTCATGCAGGCTGTCGATCAGGGAGCGTCCGACAATGATATGCTGCTCGTCATTATGCTCGATCCAGGCGCCACCTGCTGCCTCGTTATCGCGATCGACCGCATTGAAGACATCGGAAACCGAGACCTGGAACTGTCGAAGCGCCATCGGGTTGAGGGCCACCTCATAGGTCTGCGAGGCGCCGCCATTGATGTTGACGTCAATGACACCCGGGATGAGGCGCAGCTTAGGTACCACGTTCCACGTCATGATCCGGTTCAGGGCCGCAAGAGAGCGCCCCTCGCCATGGATCTGGAGTTGCAGAATTTCTCCCATCCCCGTGGCCATTGGGCCCATCGTGATCGATAACCCGCGCACCGACACGGCAGCGCGTGCCTGTGGAAGGCGCTCGGCGATGAGCTGGCGGGCACGATAGATATCGGTGCCGTCATCGAACTGGAGATAGAGAACGGACACCCCGGTGCGCGAGACAGAGCGCATGGAGTTGACGCCGACCACGCCCGACATCACCGTCTCGATCGGGAACGTAACGAGACGTTCCACTTCTTCCGTCGGCAATCCGGGAGCGCGGACAGAGATCAGAACCTGTTTGGGCGAGATATCGGGCACCGGCTCGACCGACAGCGATCTGAGATCGGCAATGCCAGCGATCATGAGCAGCACGACCGCACCCAGAATGGCAGCGCGGCCCCGCAGCAGGGAAAGCATGAATCGCATAATCAGCGCCCGCCCTCTCCGTGATTGGGCTCTGGCGCCAGAAGTGCCTGCGATTTCAGGACGAAACTGCCATCGGTCACGACGATCTCGCCGGGCTTGAGGCCTTTCGTCACCACGATCATGCCGTCGAGATTGGGGCCGGTGCTGACCTTGCGCGCCTCATAATGCGTATCGTCCAGTCTGACGAACACACAACTCTGACTGCCGATCGTCTGGATCGCCGCCTCGGGAATGAGCGTGCCCTTTACAGTTTCCGATGCGAAAAGGCGTGTCTTGACCAGCATCTCTGGCCTCAGGAGGCGTTTCGTGTTCTCGACCAGACTGCGCACCAGAACATGGCGCGTCATCGGGTCGACGCTGCCCTCGATCAGATCGATATGCGAGACAATGGGCTTTGTGTCCAGTGTCGGCCAGGTGAGCTGACGCCCGCCCTGACTCAACTGGACAGCCTGCTGTTCTCCTACCTGCGACACAACCCAGACCCTGCTCAGGTCATCGACTTCGACAGCAGGAGCCGTGCGATTGGAAACCTCTTCGCCTACCCCCACGGTGATCTTGTCGACGATGCCATCGATGGGAGAGATCACTGCGGAATGGAGCCCCTCGGTACGCTCTGAAGAAGAGCTGAACCGGGCAAGCCGCTCGCGCTCGTTCTGCACAATGGCCCGGCTGCGTTGTACCGTGCCCTCGGCCTCTTTCAGACGCGAATAGCGCCGCTGTGCTTCACCTTGCGACACCGCACCGCCTTGCAGCGCCCGACCGCGGTCATAGGATAACCGCGCATCGTCGCGCAGTGCCTGAGCCTGCTGCAGCGAGGCCTCGGCGGAAAGCAGGCGCTGATGCGCATCACTCAGGCTGAAATCGTCATAGGTGAACAGCACCTGGCCCTTTTTGACCAGCTCCCCAGGCGTGACCAGAATGCTCTGTACCCGCCCCTGCCCGACCGGATGAATGCGCGCGCTGCGTCTGTCATCCTGATCGATATAGGCAGGCACATCGATATGCGGCGGGAGCGCGCCGCTCTGGGCCTTTGCCGTATGAATATTTTCGCTTTTGAGGGCTTCTTTCGTGATGGCAATCGGGCGGCCTGGCCAGTCACTATCGGTCTGGGCCCAGGCGACGGGGGCCCAAGCGGCGGGGGCACAAAGTGGAAGCGCGACCAAAAGCCGCAGACAGGAAAATTTCATGGATAACGCCCCGCCATCAGGCTCATTCTGATCATCGCCGCATGCCAGATGACATCGGCCTCGGCACTTCTTTGTCCGGCATCGAGCGCGGCACGGCGCGCACGCAGATATTCGATGACCGGTGTCTCACCGACACTCCAGGCATGTTCGAGATCCTGCGCGCGCGCATCGAGCGCCTGTCGCGCAGAATTCGTATGGCGCATCATGCTCAGCGCAGAGCCGAGACTTGCCCGAGTGCGCCGATATTCGGTCGTGACCTGACGCTGCGCCAGCACGGCATCGCGCTCGGCGGCCCCCATGGCCTTGACTTCCTTCATGATCATGGGGGTGTTGCGAGCCTCGCTTGGCAGGGCCATCGAGAATTGCACGCCGACCTGCGTATCCCAGGGGCTGCCAAACTGTCCCTGCTTGACCACCTGCACCCCAACCTGCGGTGCGGGCATGTAGGAATGGCGTGCCAGAGCATAAGAGGCCTTGGCGCTTTTGCTGACCGCCTGAGCCATCTGGATACGCGGGTCCTGAGACGGATCGAGTGTGAGCGTCTGATTGCCCAGAATGCGCCCGTCCAGCGAGAGAATATCGGGAATATCATCTGTGCCTGTCAGAGCCTCGAGCTCTGCACGGGCGCTTTCCAGCGCCTGTTCCGACTGGGCAATCTGGGCGTCGATATCGCCCTGTTCACCGATGACAGCATCGAAATCGGCTGCTGCTATCTCACCGGCTCGGAGACCCTGATGCGAACTCTGAGCCACACGGTTCAGCAAGGCACTGGTGGCGCGCAGATTACCGATTTTCTTCTGAAGCAGGGTCGCGTTGCTGGCGAGATCGAGTACGCGAACCGCGCTCAGCAGATGCTGCACCTTGATGCGCGCCTTGGCCACTGCCTCGTCGGCCAAGGCGGTGCGCATGGTGGCTGTGCCTTGCCCCGGAAGCCAGAGCGGCACGCTGATGCTGCCCTGATAGGTCGTGTAACCGAGATTGGACCCGATGAAATGGTCATCGAGATATTGCCCGGCAACGATCGGCCCATCGGGAAACCAGGATTGCGCAGCACGGGCGTTTCTGGCGGAAGCCTTCGCATCAACGGCGAAGGATTGATTGGCCGGGTCTCTGTCCCATGCCGACTGGATGGCTTCGTGAAAGCTCTCTGCAAGGCATGGTGGCGCCACCGCAAAGGCTCCCATGACAAAGAGTGCCCCCCTCAGTCGGGAGCTCCTGAAAGAGAAGGAATGAGCGCGCGCCTTGATGCGCTGCCTGTGCGACCTGGTAATCACTGACATGATTCCCGATCTTACGCATTAACCGCGCGTAATCCGCGACAAAACTTGGCTGAATGATAAATTAAATAATAAAATCTGCGGCAACCGGGAAGTCCGGTGGCGGCGCGAGCGCATCAGATGAAGTCCGGACAGTATTCCGAGCCTTTCCACGATGCGCTCATGATGCAGCTTGCCTCAGTTATCCAGCGTCTGGACGTGGGAGACCTTGCCGAAGCGATCATAATAGATCACCGCGTTGCCACGGCGCTGCGCGTAACCATCAGGTGTTCCGTCCGGGCGCTTGAACAGGATGCGATTGGCATCCGGCTGTTCGATTACCTTGTCACCCTTCGGGCGGAACTTGAACATGCTGAAATCGGCCTCGGCTTTCGGCAGAGCCGAAGACCGGGCGAGCTGGTGCATGTCAGGCTTCTTCTTGCTGTCATCGTCATCCTGGGCCTGTGCCAGACCGGGGAGAATAAACGCCCCGGCCGTCATCATACCTAGAACAGCGCCGAACAGTTTTCCCTGTTTCATTCTGGTATCCTGTCTCAACCTTTACGCGGTGCACCAGGTTGCGCGCTGGCAGCAGCAACGTCTGCCGCACTCCAGCCGCCGCCAAGGGCCCGGTACAACGTTACCAGATTCTGGTAACGCGCGAGTTGCACGACTATGAGATTCTGCTGCGCATCGTAAAGGCTGCGCTGCTGGGTCAGGGTCGTGAGGTACGGGTCGATACCAGTGTTGTAGCGCATCATGGCAAGATCGAAGGCCTGCTGCGATGAGCCGACAAGCGCCTTGAGATGCGTGTCCTGGGCAAGATAGGTCTCACGCGCCGTCAGGGCGTCAGACACTTCCTTGAACGCCGTCTGGACAGTTTTCTCATAGGTCGCGATCTGCGACAGGCGACGTGCCTTCGAGACCTTGAGATTACCTTCGTTCTGACCCCAGGTGAAAATCGGCAGCTCGATATTGGGCGAAACAGACCAGGTCTGGGCGCCGGGCGTAAAGAGATGCCTGAACTGAAGCGAGCTGACACCTTCCTGTGCGGTCAGGGTGACCTTCGGGAAGAAGGCCGCGCGTGCCGCACCGATATTTGCATTGGCGCCGATCAGATTATGTTCGGCCGCCTGGATGTCGGGACGCTGCGCAATCAGGTCTGAAGGCAGACCCGCGGGCAAATCGGTAAGCAGGGTCTGCGCACCGAAAGGCTGCGGCGCCGGAAGTGTGTCGGGCAGAGGCACACCAACCAGCAGCTGAAGCTGATGCTCGTCCTGCGCCATCTGGCGCTCATATTGCGCCTTGTTGCTCGCCGCCTGTTCCACCTGGGTCTGGGTCTGGGCCAGGGTCAGCGCATCGGCCTCACCATGATCGTATTTGAGCTTAGTGAGGTTGAGCGTGTTGGTCTGCGAGGCCAGGGTATCGTTCGTGACGCGTACGAGCTCTCTGTCCGCCAGCCAGGACAGATAGGTATTGGCCACCTGCGACACAGTGCTGATGAGCACGGATTGCGCGCTCATGCGCGAGCCGAGCACTTCTTCAGCCTGCTGTCTGGACAGGTTGCGGATACGGCCGAAAAGATCGATTTCGTAGGACGAAAACCCGATCCCCATGCCGTAATAGCGCAGCATTGAGGTGCCACGACCGAGGCCCGGCGCAAAGGAGAAGCCCGCAGTCTCTGACGGCGCAAAATACTGCCCCTGCCCAGTCACGCCGATCGGCGGGAAGAGCGAGGCATGCTGCACTTCGTAGCTGCCCTGCGCCTCCATGATCGCCGCAGCCTGGCTGCGCAGATCACGGTTATTCTTCAGTGCCAGCTCGATCAGCGCGCGCAGGCGCGGATCGGTAAAGAAGTGCTTCCAGCCAATATCGGAAGCAGCCTGGCCGACGAGCGGCTGTGTCTTACCGGAATCGCTCGGGAACGCATTCTGCACCGGTTGCGTCGGGCGCTGATATTTCGGCGCCAGATCGCAGGAGGCGAGCATGGTGAACGCCATCAGGGCGCTCACTGTCTTGAGTTTGGAAAACTGGCTCATGCGCCCTCTCCTCGAGCGGCTTCATTGCGGTGTTCGTACGGGTCAACGCGATCTTTCATACGTGTCACCTTGAACAGACGCAGGATCACTACGAAGAATACCGGAACGAAATACACGGCCAGAAGGGTCGCGGACAACATGCCGCCCACCACGCAGGTGCCAATGGCCACGCGGGCCGCCGAGCCGGCGCCCGTCGCAATTGCAAGCGGGAAAACACCGCAGACGAAAGCGATGGACGTCATCAGGATCGGGCGAAGACGCTCGCGACCTGCCTTGAGCACGGCATCTTCTAGAGAGTCACCCTGCTCGAAGAACTCTTTCGCGAATTCGACAATCAGAATGGCGTTCTTGACCGAAAGGCCGACCGTGGTCAGCAGGCCCACCTGAAAATACACGTCGTTGTCCAGACCACGCCAGAGCGTGGCACCAATCGCGCCGAGCACACCAAGCGGCAGCACCATCAGCACTGCAAGCGGAATGGCCCAGCTTTCATAAAGCGCCGCAAGGCAAAGCAAAATGACGATCGCTGCGAGTGCGTAGAGCGGGCCAGTCGAACCACTGGATGCGACCTGTTCATAGGAAATGCCGGTCCACTCATACCCGATACCCTTGGGCAGATGAGTCAGGATCTTCTCCATCTCCTTCATGGCATCGCCCGAGCTTGTGCCTGGTGCGCCCTGCCCCTGCAATTCGAAGGAGTTCAGACCATTATAGTCTTCCACCTTCTGTGGGCCGACAGTCCAGTTGCCCGTGGCAAAGGAGTTGAACGGCACCATATTGCCGGCAGTATTGCGCACATACCATTTATTGAGGTCCTCAGGCGTCATGCGCGCCCAGGCTTCACCTTCGATATAGACCTGTTTGACACGGTCGCTGCGCATGAACTGGTTGACGTAGATCGAGCCAAACGCCCCCTGGATGGTGGTATTGATCTCGGCATTCGTCACGCCCTGTGCGTTGGCACGCTCACGGTCGATATCCAGATGGAACTGGGGCTGGTCCTCGAGCCCCATCGGGCGCACAGCCATCAGGCGCGGGTTTTTGGCAGCCTCGGCCAGAACCTGGTTTCGGGCGGCAAGGAGGGCCTTGTGACCCAGATGCCCGTTATCCTCAAGCTCAAGATCGAAACCTGCCGCGTTGCCGAGCTCCATGACAGCAGGTGGATTGATGGCGAAGATGATCGCTTCCGGATCCATCCAGAAGTGCTTCATGATTTCGCCAGCCACCGACATAGTGGTGTTCTTGTAACCCGGGCGCTCATCCCACGGCTTGAGACGAATGAAGAAGGCACCAGCGCTCTGGCCCTGACCGGCAAAATTGAAGCCGTTCATGGCAAAGACGGACTGCGCAATATCACCGTATTTGTGCATCACGTAATCGGTGATCTTGCGGTTGACCGCCGCCGTCTGGGCATTATTGGCACCCGGACGCATCGTGACCTGACCGAAGATAATGCCCTGATCTTCTTCCGGCAGGAAGCCGCCCGGAACGCGAAGGAACAGGAAAACAGCACCGGCAGCAAAAACCGCGAAGATAAGCATGCTCACCAGACGGCTGCGCACCAGGCGTCGCACGCCCTTCAGGTAGCCGTTAGTCATGCGATCAAAGTTGCGGTTGAACCAGGCGATCGGTCCGGTTTTGTGCTCCTTGTGGGTAGGCTTGAGCATCGAGCCGCACAATGCGGGCGTCATGACCGTTGCCACCAGTACCGAGAGCCACATGGCCGCTACGATGGTGATCGAGAACTGACGATAGATCACACCGGTCGAACCGCTGAAGGCGGCCATGGGCAGGAACACCGCCGTCAGAACGAGCACGATACCTACGAGGGCACCCGTGATTTCGTCCATCGACTGACGCGAGGCCTCCTTGGGGGACAAGCCCCTCTCGCTCATCACACGCTCGACGTTCTCAACCACCACGATCGCGTCATCGACGAGGAGGCCGACGGCGAGCACCATGGCCAGCATAGTGAGTGTGTTGATGGAAAAGCCCAGCGCCGCGAGCACACCGAATGTACCCAGCAGCACGACCGGCACGGCGATTGTCGGGATAAGCGTGGCACGGAAATTCTGCAGGAAGATCAGCATAACGACAAAGACAAGCGCGATGGCCTCGAGCAGCGTGATGACAACGTCCTGGATCGACAGGGTGATGAACGGCTCGGTATCGAGTGGGTAAACCGTCTTGAGGCCCTGCGGATAGAATTTCTCCAGCTCTGCAACCTTGGCGCGCACCGCCGTCTCGGTTGTCAGCTGGTTCGCACCCGGCGCGAGCTTGAGCGCCATACCTACGGTCGGCAGGTTGTTGTAGAACGAGGTCAGGTTATAGTTCTGAGCGCCCAGTTCGACACGGGCGACATCGCTGAGCAGAACCTGTGATCCATCCTGCTGCACCTTGAGCACGATCTTCTTGAACTGCTCAGGCTCACTGAGGCGGGTCGGCCCAATGATGGTGGCGTCAAAGCCGATTTCCTTCGTGGAAGGCAGACCGCCGAGTTCACCCGATGAAACCTGGATGTTTTGCTGCTGGATGGCTGTCTGAACATCGCTGACATTAAGCGAGTAATTATAAAGCTTGTTTGGGTCCATCCACACGCGCATAGCGTATTCAGAACCGAACAGCGTATGGTCACCTACACCGGAAACGCGTGAAAGCGGATCGGATACGTTCGAAGCTACATAATCGGCAATATCCTGACCCGACATACTGCTGTCGGTCGAGATAAAGGCGAGCACGAGCATGAAGTTCTTCACGGCCTTGGTGACGCTCAGGCCCTGATTGACAACTTCTGTCGGCAGGCGCGGCTGCGCCAACTGCAGTTTGTTCTGCACCTGCACCTGAGCGATGTCAGGATTTGTTCCCTGAGCAAAGGTCAGGTCGATTTCCATATGGCCACTGCCATAGGACGATGCCGAAAGATATTCGAGGTGATCGAGGCCGAACATCTGCTGCAGGATCGGCCGGACGGTGGTGTTGTTCACCGTCTCGGCGGATGCCCCGGGATAGTCAACCGTGATCGCGATCTGTGGCGGAGCAATGGAGGGGTACTGGGCAATCGGCATGCTGAAAATGGCAACGCCGCCCACCAGCATGATGATCAGCCCGATAACCCAGGCGAAGATCGGTCTGTCGATAAAGAAACGAGACATGGACTACTCTTATCCTGCGTGCGCGGGCTGGGCGTCGGCTGGCTTGCCTTCCTTGGCCTTATCGTCAGCCGACTTTTCGACCGGCTTTACAACGGCACCCGGATGGGCCTTTTGCAATCCTTCGACGATGATGCGGTCGCCATCGTTAAGGCCACCCATCACGACCCAGTCGCCATCGAGGGCACGGTCGAGCTGAACAAAGCGCATGGTCACCTTGTTGTCGCCATCGAGCGCATAAACGAAGGGATCGCCCTTGGAGTCACGCTGCAACGCCGGCTGAGGAATGGTGATGGCCTTGGGATCGACACCCTCAGCAACTTCAGCATGAACATACATACCAGGCATCAGCAGACGGTCAGAGTTCGGGAACTCCGCGCGCACGATCATGGTGCCGGTGGCCGGATCGACTGTGACTTCGGTCAGACGCAGTTGACCCGCCTTGTCGTAATGGCTGCCATCTTCAAGCGTAAGCTCTACGGCCGCCGCATTGCCCGAGACCTTTTCCAGCTTGCCGCTGGCGAATTCGCGTCGCAGGCGCAGCATGTCAGAAGTGGCAAGGTTGACGTCCACATAGATCGGGTCCATGCGCGTGACCGTGGCAATGGCCGTGGTCTGGCCAGCGGTGACGAGTGTGCCGGGGGTCACGAGCATACGTCCGATGCGCCCGTCGATGGGGGATCGCACCTGTGTCCAGTCCAGATTGACGGCGGCGCTATCAAGATTGGCCTTGGCCTGCGCAATATCGGCTTCCGCCTGGCGTGCCGAAGAAAGTGTATTATCGTAGTCCTGTTTACTGACAGCATGGGCCGCAGCGAGAGGGCGATAACGGTCGAGCTGGGCGCGAATGCTCAGGGCGGCGGCTTCGGCATGCAGGAGCTGCGCCTTGGCCTGATCGTAGCTTGCCTTGAACGGTGCAGGATTGATGACATAAAGCAGTTGCCCTGCCTTGACGTCAGTTCCCTGTTCGAAGGTCCGCTTCAGAATCACACCACCGACCTGAGGACGCACCTGCGCCTGTTCAAAGGCCTCGACGCGGCCCGGGAGGGACGTGCTCGTCTTGAGAGGGTGCGGATGCACAGTGTAAATGCCGACTGTCTGCGCAGGCGGCTTGGGAGCCTCTGCCTTATGTTTGCAGCCTGAAAGATCGAGCGTCAAAAGAGCCAGGGGAATAAGGCGCAGGGAAAGGCTTGTTGTGGTCTTCAGGGTCCACGGCGAACGCGGAGAGAGAGACGATAATACTCGCATAATGGCGCTATCCAAAAATAACGATGGCCCCAAGAGTAGCCGCCAACCTCGCGCTCGCGCCAAAAAAGGTTTTCGGAAACCCTTGAGTTTCTCATGCATAGGGAACTATACGGTTTCCGAACCCTGGTCAACGGACCGGACGCAGCCCCGGAGTGGTTTTTCACAGCATTATGTCAGATCTGGCTTCACCCTCTACCGCCGCCCTGCGTGACGAAAACTTCCCTCCGGGTAAGCGTCAGTGCGGACGTCCACCCGTCCTGTGCGAGACAGAAAGGCGCGATCGAATCCTTGATGCCGCCGAGCAGGTCCTGCAGGAGCACGGCTATTCCGGTGCGTCGATGGACCGGATTGCCCAGTGCTCGAACATGTCGAAGAAGACGCTCTATCACATGTTCAGTTCCAAGCAGGAAATGGTGGAGCAGCTTCTGCACGATCGCCTTCTCCTGTCAGGTCTACGCGATCTGGAACTCAAGGGTGAGACGGTTGAGGACCAGCTTGTTTATGGTCTCCAAGCCCTTGGCGCCACGATGATGGAGGAGAAGCGGCTCAATCTTATCAGGGTCGTGATTTCGGAGGTGTCCCGCAATTCGGAAGCCAGCCGCTTTGTTCGTGAGTTTTTTTCGAGCCAGAACGGCCCCTTTCCGCTCAGACTCTGGCTTGAGCGCCTCTGTGATCGTGGACTGCTGAAGATTGATGACGTCGAAGAAGCATCAGACATGCTGTTTGGCAGCGCGCTGGCGACCTTCATCCTCTGCGAATTGAGCCATTGCCGCCCGAAACAGTACTGGCGGGACAACCCGGATTATCTCCATCGTGTGGTCGCCATGTTTCTCAAGGGATTAGACAAAAAAAACGGGGCGTAAGCCCCGTTTTTCTATGCCTTGCAAAGCGACGGCGCCAAAAGTCAGGCGACCAGACGCCCTTCCTTGTCAACCAGCTCGATAGGATAGTCACCGGTAAAGCAGGCATCGCAATAACGGCCTTCCGCACCGGTGCGGTCATCGTGACCGAGCGCACGATACAGACCATCGAACGAAATGAAGGCAAGGCTGTCGACGCCGATAGCCTCAGCCATTTCCTCTATGCTGTGCGTTGCAGCCAGGAGCTGGCTCTCTTCGGGCGTGTCGATGCCATAGAAGCATGGATGCTTTGTTGGCGGGCTGCTGATGCGCATATGCACTTCTGTAGCCCCTGCGGCACGCACCATGTCGACGATCTTGCGCGACGTCGTGCCACGCACGATGGAATCATCCACCAGTACCACACGCTTGCCCTGCAGCACCGGCGTATTGGCCGAATGCTTCATGCGCACGCCCAGATTGCGGATCTGATCGGTCGGCTCGATGAAGGTTCGTCCGACATAATGGTTGCGGATGATACCCATCTCGAAGGGAATGCCGCTTTCTGCGGCAAAGCCCATGGCTGACGGCACGCCTGAATCGGGAACAGGCACGATCACATCGGCTTCGACACCGCTTTCACGAGCAAGCTCAACGCCGATTTGCTTGCGCGCCTCATAGACCGAGTGGTTTTCGAGGATTGAATCGGGCCGGGCGAAATAGATGTATTCGAACACGCAAAAGCGAGGGCTGGTCTGGGCGAAGGGGCGCATGGAGCGCACGCCGTCATTGTCGATAATGACCATTTCGCCCGGCTCGACATTACGCACGAACTCGGCGCCAACGATATCGAGCGCACAGGTCTCGCTAGCCAGCATCCAGCCGCCATCCGCCGTGCGACCGAGGATCAGCGGGCGGACGCCAAGCGGGTCACGAAGGCCGACGAGGAATTCCGGTGCCAAAGCAAGGACCGAATAGGCACCCTTCACCTGTTTTGCCGCATCGACGAGCCGCTCGAGCACAGTGGCGTAAAGCGAGATAGCGATCAGATGAACAAAGACTTCGGTGTCTGTCGTGGACTGGAACAGACAGCCGCGCTTGACCAGCGCCTGCCTCAGAGTGGCTGCATTGGTCAGATTGCCGTTATGCGCGACGGCAAGGCCACCGAACTCGAAATCGGCGTAGAGCGGCTGAACATTGCGCAGCAGCGTTCCGCCCGTAGTGGCATAGCGGTTATGCCCAATGGCGCTCTTGCCCTTGAGCGTTGCCATGACGCGGGCATCGCTGAATACGTCACCGACGAGGCCAAGCCCCTTGTGCTGGCAGAAACGCTCGCTGTCATGGCTGACAATGCCGGCGGCTTCCTGACCACGATGCTGAAGCGCATGCAGACCGAGGGCTGCGAGCGCGGCCGCATCGGGGGCACCCCAGATACCTACGACGCCGCATTCCTCATAGGGACGGTTCGAAGTTTCAAGTGTGTCAGGAATCATAATCTGGCGGCGCTCCTTTGCACGGTCACGCATTGGCGGTCGAGGCTGGGTCGATCAGAAGGCTGCGTCATGGCCTTTTGCGGACGGCAAGGCAAGATGAAGTTGCGGGAAATATGGCGTCAGCTCTTGCAGCACCTTCACGCCACTCAGGATGTAGGGACCCGAGCGGGTGCCTGCAACGAGGGAACGGGCAGTAATTTCACCCGCAAAGGAGACAACCCCGAGATACAGCACCACAAGGATAAGGGCGGCGCGAACCAGCCCGAAGCCGCAGCCAAGCAGGCGATCGGTGCCGCCGACGAGGACACTGCGCAGCCCTGTGGCAAAACGCTGGGCAATGGTCGAGAGCACCAGAACCAGCACGATGAAAGAAATGACATAGGCCAACGCGCCTGCTGCCATGCCATCACTGATCTTCTCGGACAACCAGGGCAGAATGAGCGGTGCGATCTGGCCTGCCAGCACGAACGCGCCCCCCCATGCGGCAAGGCTGAAGATCTCGCGCGCAAAACCACGCGTGAAGCCCCAGAGCGCCGAAAGCCCCAGAATAACGAGGCAGACGATATCTGTAGTATTATCCATCAGGGCAGTTTGGTTGATGAGGGACGCCAGAATTTGCGGGCGGTCTCGGGACTGTGGGGGATATCGCTGTTGATCTGCGTCAGAAGATTGCCCAGCTGAAGCCGGTGATCGATTTCACGCCAGACTTCTGTCGCGTCAATATTGCGCTCTCCCCATAGACGCATCAGGGCTTCGAGAAAGGCAGCGCTGTGGGCCACCAGCTCTTCCGGCTGCTCCAGCATATAGAAGCTCGTGCATCTGACGATCGAATGCGCCAGATCACGTCGCAAGGCTTCATCAGGCAGCGTGATGACGTCTGGGCGCTGCGTCTCGCGCTTCTTGCGCCCCTTGCCCTTCTGCTGGGCGACGGCTTTCACCGTCGCATCTCCTGTCGGAATGCGATGCGCTTCTACCAGCCTGTCGAGAATATGGGGGGGAACCATGCGCGCCTTCATACACCAGCCATATGAATTCGCCATGGCCAGCGTCAATCAAATGAATGTTTGCGCCGCAAAAATCACGCGGATTAATCCTTAGTGCCCCACAGATTTTGAAAACACGTTAACGACCACCACGCCGACGATGATGAGGCCAAGGCCGATCATCGCAGGTGCATCGAGCGCCTGCTTGAACTTGACCCAGCTGATGGCCGAGATCAGCACAATTCCCACACCCGACCAGATGGCATAGGCGATACCGGTGGGCATGGTACGAAGCGTGAACGAAAGCGCATAGAACGAGATGCAATAACCGAAGACGCTCAGCATTCCCGGCAGGGGTCTGACAAAACTGTCCGAGAGTTTCAGCATGGTCGTCGCGAAAACTTCGGAGCAAATGGCGACGAAAAGGAAGAGATAGGTCATGAAGTGTCTTGTCAGGGCCAAGGTGGCGGTTACCGAGGGAACGGACGCCTCAATTCGGTTTTGTCTGATCCGGCACTTTCTCTAACACCCCACCCTTTCCCTGTCACGCAGGAAGGAAACGCGCACGCCGAACGGTAGTGCCTTCCTGCATGAGCAATCGAGACCGGCCTGACGGAATGTCGTGCCGCCAGGCCGGATGGTCTTTGCCTCAGACTTTTTCGGGTTCCTCTGCGGCGACGTAAAGCTTGTTGCCCCCGCTTCTGAACGCTTCCTTCATCTGCTCCATACCCTGCTCACGCTCGGCGTTGCGCCGTATGTCATGGCTGATCTTCATCGAGCAGAATTTTGGTCCGCACATCGAACAGAAATGAGCGGTCTTATGCGCTTCCTTGGGCAGGGTCTCGTCATGGAAGCAGCGTGCCGTATCAGGGTCCAGGGCGAGATTGAACTGGTCCTGCCAGCGGAATTCGAAGCGCGCGCGCGAGATCGCGTCGTCGCGGATCTGCGCTGCGGGATGGCCCTTGGCAAGATCTGCGGCATGGGCGGCGATCTTGTAGGTGATCACACCGACCTTGACGTCGGAGCGGTCGGGCAATCCGAGATGTTCTTTGGGTGTCACATAGCAGAGCATGGCACAGCCATACCAGCCGATCATCGCGGCCCCGATGCCTGACGTGATGTGATCATAACCCGGCGCAATATCGGTGGTCAGCGGACCGAGCGTATAGAACGGGGCCTCACCGCATTCACGCAGCTGCTTGGTCATATTGATCTTGATCTTGTGCATGGGCACATGGCCCGGCCCTTCGATCATGACCTGACACCCCTTTGCCCACGCGATGCGCGCAAGTTCGCCAAGCGTTTCCAACTCGGCAAATTGCGCGGCGTCATTGGCATCGGCAATCGAGCCGGGACGTAGACCGTCGCCAAGCGAAAACGAGATGTCATAGCGACGCATGATGTCGCAGATCTCGTCGAAATGCTCGTAGAGGAAATTCTCACGGTGATGGGCAAGGCACCAGGCCGCCATGATCGACCCGCCACGCGAAACGATGCCTGTGGTGCGGCCTGCTGTCAGCGGCACATGCGCAATGCGCACGCCTGCGTGGATGGTGAAGTAATCCACCCCCTGCTCTGCCTGCTCGATAAGGGTATCGCGATAGATCTCCCAGGTGAGATCCTCGGCGATACCGCCCACCTTCTCCAGTGCCTGATAAAGAGGCACCGTTCCGATCGGCACGGGTGAGTTGCGCAGGATCCAGTCGCGGATGTTGTGGATATTACGCCCGGTCGAGAGATCCATGACCGTATCCGCCCCCCAGCGGATCGACCACACCATTTTCTCCACCTCTTCCGCTGCCGAGGAGGTCACGGCAGAATTGCCGATATTGGCATTGATCTTGACCAGAAAATTACGACCGATGATCATCGGCTCGAGTTCCGGATGATTGATATTGGCCGGAATGATGGCGCGACCGGCAGCAATCTCGGAGCGCACGAATTCCGGCGTGATGAAAGCCGGAATCTCGGCCCCGAAATCCTCGCCATCGGCCCGTCGCTCTTCCGCCCCCTCGACCATGCTGGCACGGCCCAGATTTTCACGATGGGCGACAAAGATCATCTCTTCGGTGATGATTCCGGCGCGGGCGAACTCGTATTGCGTGACATAAGGCGCATCGACGCCATCGAATACCTTATGGGCGGCGGGACAATGAGGCACAGCCTGCGCGCCATTGGCAAAGCCATTATCCTCTGGCTTGATCGCCCGCGTTTCCGTCACGGCGGTCAGACCGCGCCTAGTGAGCCAGGGCGCGCGCAAGGCGGGGAGCCCGAGCGCGACATCGGCGTGATAGGCCGGATTGGTATAGGGGCCGGACGTGTCATAAACGCGTACAGGCGCCTCGTTGGCGCTCGGGTCGAGATCGATCTCGCGAAACGGCACGGTGATGTCCGATCGGCCATCCGGGCTCGCGAAAATCTTGCGCGAGCCGGAAATCGGGCCTGTCGTCACCTTGCCATGAGCAGGTGCCTGATCGCGCGCAGCGACCTTGTTCTGGGTGGGAAGCGTTGAGTCGTCCATTTTCTGTCCCCTTGCGGTGTGGGGTTATGTCCGACAGCGCAAGAGCAGGATGAACGGGGTCGCAAGACGAGACTGGCCGCTCACACCAATCCCTACGCCGGTACGAACCGGATCAGGTTCTTCGCTCACATGCCGGAGCGAAAGGGTCGCTGCGCTGCGGTAAACCGCCAACAGCCTCTCAGCCTCTTGTCGAGGCACCCCCTGGTATGGCGCGGAGTGTGACGTTGTCCGCAGGGTTCTGTCAACCGAATTAGATTGCCTGACCGTAAGGAAAGGCGTGACCTCCCTGCCAAACCCCGGCCGAAGGCGTGTTTTCAGGCACGCACGCGAGACGCACGCGCGCTCATGGGTTTGAGCTGGCCGATCTCCTGATCATGGCGGCTGAGACCGGCGGGAGTGATATAGAAGCGACCATCTGCGCCCAAGGCAACGAACCCCATCGCCTGAAGCCGCTCGAGGCAGGGCTGATCTCGCAACGCCTGGGGACGACCTATGCCTTCGCAAAGCAGCGCACGATGCAGTGTCGAGCGACAGCAGGTCTCCAGATAGGGTTCATCCCACATGACGGCATCTCCACGACAGACTGCAAGGCGGTGTCTTCACGACCGGGTGACCTCTTTCCATGAATGCCCCCGCCCCGCAACTGCTTTGCGCATGACAGGCGGAGGTTTAAGGCCAGGCATTACATCAGGGCTTAATGTTGAACGACGCATGTTCAGGGGTTAGCCCCGGCGCCCTGCCGGGCTATAGAACAGCCACGACGCTCTCAAGCTCAGGATGACACATGGCCCCCTCACCTTTTTCGCGCCTTGCGACGAAGCTCTTTCATGGTCTTGACCCGGAGGCTGCCCATGAGGCGGCAATCGAGACACTCGCTCTGGGTCTGGGTCCGACTGCGCCAAAGGACGTCCCTGCGCTCAGCACACGCTGCATGGGGCTGCGCTTTCCCAATCCTGTCGGCCTTGCCGCCGGGTTTGACAAGAACGCGCGCGCGCCGATGGGACTGGCCCGCATGGGATTTGGTCATGTGGAATGCGGAACCGTGACCCCGCGCCCGCAGGAAGGTAACCCCAAGCCCCGTCTGTTCCGCCTGTCGGAAGATGCCGCCATCATCAACCGTATGGGGTTCAATGGCTGCGGTATCGAAAGTTTCACGCGGCGTATGGAGCGTTTCAGAACGCTTCAGGCCGGGCGCAACGCGGCGCTCCGTAGCGTGCCGGTCGGTGCCAATCTCGGCATCAACAAGATAGGCGCCCGCCCGCTGGAAGATTACCCGTATCTGGCGTCACGCGTCGCTCCTCTGGCCGACTACATCACCATCAATCTTTCCTCGCCCAACACGCCCGGCCTGCGAGACCTGCAGAGTGCGTCAACGCTGGGGGACATCCTGCAGGCGATCACACGTGCCAATGCCAGTCTGCCCCCGCTTCTGGTCAAGCTGGCGCCGGATCTCGACCCGGATGCGCTGCCTGATATCGTTGAAGCCGCCGTCGAGGGTGGGGCTGCCGGGCTGATTGTCAACAACACGACCATCAGCCGCCCTCACTCGTTGCGTTCACCCCTGGCAACCGAGACCGGGGGCCTTTCCGGGCGCCCCCTCGCCCAGCTTTCACTCCAGACGCTCAAACGCGTCGTCCCGCTTGTTCAGGGACGGCTGGCCGTCATTTCCTGTGGTGGGATCGAAACGGGCTTTGATGTCTTTGAGCGGCTTCGGTCGGGTGCGGATATGGTGCAGATCTATACCGCGCTCATCTATCACGGCCCCGCGCTGGTCACGCGCATCAAGGCCGAGCTGCTGCAGGAAATCTACAAGGTCGGTTTTGACTCCGTCGACGACCTGAAATCTGCCAGGCACTGAGCGACTGCACGGCGTGTTGGAAAACCATGGGGCGGAAACACCGTTTCCATTCTTAGAACCAGAATTACAAAGAGAGGCGATCATCGGAATGTCAGCTTTGAAGAGGCAGCCAGCCCTCACTCTCATTTACGGGCTCTTCCTTGTCCTTGCCCTTGCCCTTTCGATATCGTCAAAGCCCTCTCTTGCGGCGCCACCCGGCAGCCCCGGCAGTAACACGCTCGTACCGACTGCGGCCGATGGCTATGGCTGGACGACCGTCTCTGCAACGCTAAACAGGCAGATCACTTCGGCCCAGAACCGCCTGAAATATATCTACGGTCAGCTTAACAGAACCGACATCGCGCTGGGCAATGAAACATTGTCGTCCCTGTCCGATCAGATCGATGAGATCAGCGGCGTCGCTCAGTCGATACAGACCCAGGCGGCCTCCTATCAGACCGTCTATCAGAGCTATCTCGAAATTATCGGCACAAAGGTCGACGGAGAGAGCGCGACGATCGTCTCCCAGCGCAGCCGCCTCGAGGCCGTGCTTCAGGATATCAAGTCCACCGTGACCCAGGGCAAGCTGCTCGGACTTCAGGCCAAGCAGGTGCAGCTTGAAGTGCAGCGTCGCGGCACCGTCAGCCAGCAGGCGCTTCTCTCCGAGCGCATTGCCTCACCGCTTTCTCTCGGTTTCTGGCGCGACCTCGCAGATGAAGGCCCCGACCTGGCGCTTACCTTCGCGCCGCCCGTGAATAATGGATATGCGGGAGTTCTCTATAACTGGCCTGCCACGCTGTTCTCCCTGATCGGCGTGTTCGTCCTCACCGCATTGCTGGCGCGCCCTACCTTCTGGCTGTTCCGGCAGGCTGAGGGGAATATCGTCCGCCGCTTTACGGGCGATGTGCTTCCTGAGAACCACATTTCGTTTATTCCGGTCGCACTCAGCGGTCTGATCTGCGGCATCATCATGTTCGTGGTCTGGGAGATCATCTCGAACGTCTTCTCGCTCGATGTCGGTCGCAGCCCCGTATTCGCCCACGGCATTGCCGGGATCATGCCTCTTTGCGGATTCATTCTCGGGGCCGGCCTGCCCGCCCTGAGCCGTGCCACGGCTGTTGACGGTGCTGCTCAACGCTCAGCGCGTGCCCTGTGGGGTGTCGACTGGTGCGTTTCGATCTTTGTGCTGCTACAGACGCTGTTCGTCATTGTCGGCTTCGAGAACGCATTTCCTGTCACGGCGCGCCGTCTGGTCGAGGCTGTCTTCACCCTTCTGGTGGAAATTCTCTTCGTCTGGATGTGCAAGCGACTGACGAGGCGTACCGATGCCCGTCTGGCCCCGGCCATCTATGGCATCGGCTGGCTTCTTCTGGTCATCAGTTCGGCAGCGATAGCGCTTGGGTATCTCGCCTTTGCCTTCGCCCTGGCCGTATGGGCCATTGCCCTTTCTGTCAGCTTTGCCTCCCTGATGCTTCTGTCGATCGCGATGAAGGAATTTACGTCGCGCACTTTCTCGGTGGGATCGCTGATCTCGCGACGTCTCTCCCATCTGGGCGTGCATTCCAACCGTGTCGCACAGTTTGGCGTGCTGCTTTCTGGCATCGTCAATATCGGGCTGATCATCATTTTTGCAGCCATCTGTCTTTCCGATGGCAGCCTGTGCATTCCGGTTGTCGCGGATCGCGTCCAGAGCCTGTTCGTTGGTCAGACCATTAACGGTGTGCAGTTTTCGCTCAATACCGCTGTCTATTGCATCATCATTCTCATCATCGCGTATTACGCGATCGGTGCGTTTACCCAGTGGCTTGAGAAGCGCCTCTTCCCGACGACAAATCTCGATATCGGCGCCCGCACCTCAATCCTGAACATCTTCAACTATGTTGCCTGGATTGCCGTTCTCCTTCTGGTGCTGTCGGAAGCAGGAGTGACGGTCAAGAACCTGACCTGGGTTGTCAGTGCGCTCTCGGTCGGTATCGGTTTTGGTCTTCAGGCAATCGTTCAGAACTTCGTGTCTGGCGTGATCCTGCTTGCCGAGCGCCCTATTCGTGTCGGTGATCTGATCGAACTGGGCGGCATCAAGGGCGACGTGAAGCGCATCAGTGTGCGCTCGACAGAGATCGGTCTCGGTGACGGCTCGACGATGATTGTACCGAACTCACAGTTCATCACCTCGGCAGTGCGTAACGCCACGCTGGGCACTGCGCTGAGTGCTGCCTCGGCGACCGTCACCATTTCGCCGCGCGCCGATGCCACAAAGGCTCAGCTTGCTCTCATGGACATGATGACCAAGCGACAGGATATCCTGCAAAATCCGCCGCCGGGGGTGGCCATTTCCGCGATCACCGAAACGGGTATTACGCTTGCCCTGTCGGCCAAGGTTTCGTCTGTTCGTGATGTGGGTGGCGTCACAAATGCCATTATGCTGGATGCCTACCGCGTTCTGCAGGAAGCCGGGCTTGAACTCGGGAAACCGTCCTGAAGGGATAGTCGATAAAAAAGGGGGAGGAGCCGAAGCTCCTCCCCCTTTTTTTGACTAAACCACAGGACAGGGAAACACTATCAAGCGGCGTGGTCGCGATCCATCAGGAAGCCAGTCACTAGTGATTTGAGCGGCGTCAGCTTTTCGGCAATTGCCAGCCCTGCCTTGCGCAGCGCCAGGGAAGGCTTTGCGTCATGGGTATAGAGCGACGCGATACCATTGGTCGCAGCGAAAAGGGGAGCCGTTGCGCGTCGATGACGCTTTTCAAAGCCGCGCAGCACGCTCGCAGCACCGGGATCGCCCTCACCTCTGGCAATCTCCTCACAGAGTATCTCCTGCCCTCTCAGCCCAAGATTGAATCCGTGCGCCGTGATGGGGTGCATACCGACAGCCGCATCGCCAATCAAAGCCAGACGGGTGGTCTCGAAGCGATGGGCAAAAACCGTCTTGAGAGGATAGGTGCATCGCGCGCTCTCGAGGCTCATGCTGCCCAGACGGCTCTGCGTCCGGCGCGTGATGTCTGCATCGAACGCGTCTTTATCCATCGCCTTGAGTATCGCGATTTCTTCAGGGTCGAGCGTCAGCACGAGAGAGGAAAGATGCCCTGGTAATCCGTCATCGGCTACCGGAAGCAACGCGATCGTCTGACCTTCGTCGAACCATTGCAGGGCGACGCCGTCATGTGGCTCCGGATGGCGCATGCGACAGACAAGGATCTCCTTGCCAAAATCATGAACGATTGCCCCGATGCCGCGCATCTGCCTGATACGGGAGAAACGACCATCAGCAGCAACAAGCAGGCTCGAACTGATCAGCCTGCCGTCATCCAGAAGAGTGATCGCCTCATCCCTGTTGCCTGAACTCGCGACGACGCCCTTGCCCGAGAGAATCGTGATCCGGTTCTCTTCACGCACGGTTTCATACAATGCCGTGCGGATAAGGTGATTGGGCACGAGATAACCGAGCGCGTCCGACTTCTCCTGCGGCGCCCTGAAGAGCAGGGCCGCCGAGTTGTTAGCGGGGGCTTCCTGCCCCGTTTCGATCCGTGCGGTTATGAGCGGAGAAACGGACCCTGCAGGAATACGGTCCCACACTTCATTCTGTTCCAGCCAGTCGCGTGAATGATGCGTAAGGGCGATTTCGCGCCCATCAAAGGACGGAGAGGCAAGAACGGTTTCAGGCGCCGGATCGATAACGGCTACGCGCCAGCCAGCCTTGGCAAGGGAGAGAGCGCAGGCAAGACCCGCCGGCCCTGCACCGGCGACGGTAACGTCGTATTTCTCTGTCACTGATCTGCCCCGAATTTAACCGGCTCACCCTTATAGAAGCCCATATAATCCTCGATGTCCGGGCGCTTGCTGCCGTGTACCGGCTTGTCTGGCGTACCTACGAACAGGAAGCCGGCAAGGCGCTGGGAGTCGCTCAGCCCAAGGGCCTCACGGAAGCAGGGCTGACCGGCGAAATCGCTCGAAACCCAGAATCCGCCAAAACCCTCCATATGGAGCGCATTGAGGACATTCATCACGCCCGCGCCAACGGACAATTCCTGCTCCTGGAGCGGGATCTTGCTCTCGGGGTCAAGTGCCATCACGAGGGCAATCGTCATGGGCATTTCGGAAAAACGCTGGCGGCGTTTGGCGATCTTCTTTTCAGGCACCTTGGGATCGGCGGAGATCATGGCCTTGATCACCTGCTCGGCAAATTCGGCGCGATGCTTGCCCTTGATCACGATATAGCGCCACGGCCTTATCTTGCCGTGATCGGGCGCCCGCAGCCCCGCCGAGAGAATGCGGGCAATCTGCGCCTTATCTGGCGCAGGCGCGCTGAGATGATCAGTCGAGGCCCTGCTCAGCAGGACGTCAAGGGCGGAGGGGGATGCGTGCGCGCTGCTCATGGGCGATAGATGGCAAGTTCCCCTCCTCTCGCCAAGAGGCCATCGCGTATTCGCTTCGAATAGTTTATGGAAGAGATCATGACAGACGCCAGACAGTCCCGCATTCACCGCAAGACCGGTGAGACCGATATCTCCGTTTCCATCAATCTGGATGGCAGCGGCCAGGCCGAGCTCGATAGCGGGATAGGCTTTTTCGATCACATGCTGACGGCACTGGCCAAGCATGGCGGCTTCGATCTCGAAGTGCGCTGCCATGGCGACCTGCATGTCGATGGCCATCATACGGTGGAAGATATCGGCATTGCGCTTGGCAAGGCCTTTGCTCAGGCCCTTGGCGACAAGCGTGGCATCACCCGTTTCGGCCATGCTCTTGTGCCACTCGATGAAGCGCTTTGCGAAGTCGTGGTCGATATTTCCGGACGCCCCTATCTGGCATGGAACGTCAGTTTCGTGCGCGAACGTATCGGCGAGATGGATACGGATCTCTTCGAAGAATTCTACCGCGCCTTTGCCATGGCATCGTCCATCGCCCTGCACGTCACCTGCAAGGCAGGGCGTAACGCGCATCACATCGCCGAGAGTGGGTTCAAGGCCTTTGCCCGTGCCCTGCGCATGGCTGTCGCGCTTGACCCGCGTGTTGCCGGAAGCGTGCCTTCGACCAAGGGGGTCTTGTGAATTATTATCAGGCCTATCGCGCACAGAATGAGGCTGTTCCGTCCATGGTACGTCAGGGCTTCTACTGGCGGCTCATGATCCTGGGGCCTGTGGGGCTGCTTTTTTCGAGATGCTGGATCTCATTTGCGCTGACAGCCTGCCTCAATGTGCTTCTCGTCCATTTTGGCGGCCCCTATGGCTGGCCTGCAGCCATAGGTGTCAATCTCGCTCTGGCGCTTTTCGGTGCAGAATTGATCGGCTGGGAAAAACGGCTCAAGGGCAGTGCCTCAGCAGGGCTCTGGCTCGGTCGGTCTGAGGCTGACGCGCAAATGCGCTTCGCAGACAAGATGCAGGCGTCATCATGAGAAAAATAGTCGTCATCGATTATGACGGGGGCAATCTGGCCTCGGCAGCACAAACCGCCCGTCACGTCGTCACGGAAAAAGGCCTCTCAGCCGAGGTCATCATCACCGGCAATCCTGAGACGGTGATGAGCGCCGATCATATCATCCTGCCCGGTCAGGGTGCCTTTGCTCATTGCGCCTCCGGCCTGCAAGGCGGCTTGCGAGAGGCGCTTGTTGAAGCGACGGACCGTGGAACGCCCTTCCTGGGTATCTGCGTGGGCATGCAGCTCATGGCGGAGTGGGGGCTTGAGCATGGCCGCACCGCCGGGCTCGGCTGGATCAAGGGCGAGATTTCTCGAATGGATTTCGCTCTGGAAGCCGGGTTGCGTCTGCCGCATATGGGCTGGAATGTGCTCGAGTTCGAGCCCGGCGCCCACCATCTTACGGCTGGGCTGGAAAAGGGTGACCACGGCTATTTCGTCCATTCCTATGCGCTTACGGGTTGGGACGAGTCCGATATCGTCGCGACAGCAGACTATGGCGGCGCCGTTCCTGCCATCGTGGCGCGCGGCAATCGCTGCGGTACACAGTTCCATGTCGAGAAGAGCCAGAAGACCGGGCTGACGATCATGGCCAATTTTCTGAGCTGGACCCCGTGACGCGCATCGCAGAACGCCTCTCGCGCATCGATGACACCGATATGGCAGCGTTGTGCGAAATCACGACGGCGGCCATCATCGACGGGGGCGGCCTTGGCTGGCTGACACCGCCAGGTCGTGCCGTTCTGGAGCGCTATTTCAACGGGCTCTTGCTCGTGCCGGAAACCCGGTTTTTTGTCGTTCGTGACGAGAGCGGGCAGATACAGGGCTGCGCCCAGCTTCTGCGCCCCTCGCGCAACAATGAGGCGCAGGCCCAGACGGCCCAGATAAGGGGCTATTTCGTTGCCCCCTATATGCGCGGTCGGGGGCTTGGCTTTGTTCTGGCTGATGCTGTGATCGCAGCGGCACGCGCCATGGGCTGTCGTGTTCTGAACTGCGAAGTGCCCGAAACCCAGTCTTCTGCTCTGGCCATGTTTCGCTCGCTTGGGTTCGAGCATTGGGGCACCCATCCTTATTACGCGCGAAGCCATGAAGGCACGATCAAGGGCCTGTTCATGACCAAGATCCTCGATCGGGTTGGCGCGGCGGCGAGACACAAGAAACCCACTGAGAAGGAAAGCAGCGTGGCGACCACCGACGCAAAACCGAACCGTCACCTGACCCTGTATCCCGCCATCGACCTCAAGGACGGTGCCTGCGTTCGACTGCGGCGCGGCGAGATGGATGATGCAACCGTCTATTCCGACAATCCGGCAGCGCAGGCCCTCGAATTCGCCCATGCCGGATGCTCGCGCCTGCATGTGGTCGATCTCAACGGTGCCTTTGCCGGGCGCTCGGCTAATGGAGCGGCGGTCGAGGCGATCATTGCAGCGACTGATCTGCCGGTTCAGCTGGGCGGTGGTATTCGTGATATGGCCGGCATCACGCGCTGGCTCGAGGCAGGGCTCGACCGTGTCATTCTCGGCTCGGTAGCCGTCAAGAACCCCGAACTGGTGCGCGAGGCCTGCAAGGCCTTCCCGGGTCGGATCGTGGCTGGCATCGACGCAAGACAAGGCCGCGTCGCAACGGAAGGCTGGGCAGAAGTGTCCGAGCTTAACGCACGTGATCTCGCGTTGCGTATGCAGGATGTCGGTGTCGCTGCGGTGATCTTTACTGAGATCACACGCGACGGCATGCTTGAAGGACTCGACCTCGAGCAGACGGCCGATCTGGCGCGCAGGCTCTCCATCCCTGTTATCGCGAGCGGTGGCGTTGGCTCGGCACAGCATCTGCGCGATTTCCGCCAGGTCGCTCAGGATGTACCTGGCCTTGAAGGCGTTATCGTTGGTCGTGCCCTCTATGACGGGCGGGTTTCTCTGGCTGAGGCGCTCAGCATTCTCGAGGGGGTCTGATGCTCAAGCTGAGAGTAATCCCCTGCCTCGATGTGAAGGACGGACGCGTCGTCAAAGGGGTGAATTTCGTCTCTTTGCGGGACGCAGGCGATCCGGTCGAGCAGGCTATCGTCTATGATGCCGCAGGCGCAGACGAACTGACCTTTCTCGATATCACCGCAAGCGTCGAAAATCGCGATACCATCTATGATGTCGTGCGGCGCACGGCAGAACGGGTTTTTCTGCCCCTGACGGTAGGAGGCGGCGTTCGTGCACCCGAAGATATGCGGCGCCTTCTGCTTGCTGGAGCCGATAAATGTGCGGTCAATTCCGCAGCGGTTGTTAACCCCGATCTGATCAACGAGTCTGCCAATCGCTTCGGCAGTCAATGCGTGGTCGTGGCTATCGATGCGCGCTCTGACGGCAAGGGCGGCTGGGAAGTCTACACAAAGGGCGGCAGGCAGCCGACCGGAATCGATGCTGTCGCCTGGGCCAAAGATGCTCAAGCGCGTGGCGCGGGTGAAATCCTGCTGACGAGCATGGATCGCGACGGCACCGGCAAGGGGTTTGATCTGGATTTGCTGCGACGCGTCTGCGGTGAAATCACTATTCCCGTCGTCGCTTCGGGTGGCGTTGGCGCCCTCGATCATTTCGTCGAAGGTGCAAAGGCAGGTGCCAGCGGCCTTCTTGCCGCCAGCGTTTTTCATTTTGGCACGTTTGGCATTGCAGGCGTCAAGGCAGCGCTCGAGAACGCAGGCCTACCAGTGCGGCCGGGCAACTGACGACACAAGCATATCATTCGGAACAAGAAACGGATCACGATCATGGCGCTGGCAACAAAACGCACGACACGCAAGGCTGACGAAAGCGCAGGCAAGAAGAGCGGTGCAAAGCGGTCGGAAACCAAGGCTGCTGCAAAGAAGTCACCCGCCAAAAAATCGTCCAGCAAGAAAGACGCGATCAAACTTGATGCCGTCGAAAACACAACGGTAGACGCCCACGTGCTGGATCGTCTTTTTGAGACCGTGGAGTCACGCCGTGGCACCAATTCAGCTCTGAGCCACTCAGCCCGCCTTCTCTCTCGTGGAAGAAAGAAGATCGCGCAGAAATTTGGAGAAGAAGCGGTCGAATGCCTGATTGAGGCCGTTGCGGGAAAACAGTCCGAGTTCATCAGCGAAAGCGCGGATGTGCTCTATCACCTGATCGTCATGTGGGTCGATGCGGGCGTGACGCCACAGGAGGTATGGCAGGAACTGCGCCGCCGTGAAGCGATGAGCGGTGTCGAGGAAAAAGCCTCGCGACCCGCGCAGGAAGGAGCCTGATCCATGACGGTCGACCTGCAAGCGCTTTATGACGCGGACAATATCTTTGCCAAGATTCTGCGCCGTGAGATCCCTGTCGAGATTATCTATGAAGACGATTATGCCCTCGCCTTCCCTGATATCGCGCCTCAGGCCCCCATCCACGTATTGATCATCCCCAAAGGCGCCTATGTGTCCTCCGCCGATTTCGGCGCGTCTGCAAGCGATGCAGAGATTGCCGGTCTGGCACGCGCTATCACGAAGGTCGCTGAAAACCTCGGGCTGTCGCATTCCGGATATCGCCTGATTTCCAACACCGGCCCCGATGCAGGCCAGGAAGTGCCTCATTATCACGTGCACCTCCTCGCTGGCGCGAAGCTCAGCGCAAAACTGATTAAAAAAACTTCCGAATAACCCCTTGCCGGGTGCGTATAAATGTCATAGAACGCACCTCGCCTCGTCCCATTCGTCTAGAGGCCTAGGACACCGCCCTCTCACGGCGGCAACAGGGGTTCGAATCCCCTATGGGACGCCATTCGATTTTCAGCAGTTTTCTGCGGTTTCCAATGGGTGAAGAGCACAATCCTGATTTACCAAAGTGTTGATTTTGAGCCATTCCTGAGCCAATTAGGAAAATATGGCTCTTTGGTATCAGGAGCTTCGCATGAGCGAATTAGAAAGATCAGGCATCGATCCGGCCACAGGTAAACTACTCCCCAAGGGCGTATGGTTCCGCGGCGCGGGTCAGTATCAGGCCCGCAAGATGGTCGACGGTAAACGCCTGAGAAAGACTTTCGCATCCTCAGCCCTGGCTCGTCGGTGGCTCACTGAAAAACGTGCCGAGGTCGATCTACGTCAGTTCAAAGACACATCGTCCCTCGACAAGACACCTCTAAGAAGACTGGTGGAGCGCTATCGCGACGAATGCATGGCCCATCGCCAGGCGGACCGCACTGGCCACATCCCTGCCCTTCTTGATGACCCTGTCGTAAATGTCATGGTGAGCAAATGGCAACCAGCTGACGTTCGGGCCTTCCGTGATCGCATGCTTGCGGATGGCTATGCGCCAGCGACCGTGGTCAAGCGGCTCAATCTCCTCGCAAGCATCATTCAGCATGCGATCAGTGAGTGGGATATCCATACGGTCAATCATGCGTCAGGCAGAGTTGTGAAACGGCCGCAAGGCGCTGATAGGAAGCGTAATCGACGATTGGCCATGCTAGACAATGAGCACAATCTTCAGAGTGAATATGACCGCCTAGTAGATGTTGTTTCGGCCTCTGAGCATGCGGATGATGTATGGCTCGTCAAATGGTCGATCGAACAAGCTTGTCGTTTATCAGAATCCGTTTCTCTCTGCTGGAAAGACATCGATTTCCGCAGTCGTACGCTCTCGCTTGCCCGGGTGAAGAGCGAGCGACACAGGGAGGAGGTTGGCCCTGAGAAACGCCCGCTGACACCTGGTGCACGACGCCTTCTCGTCGAGAAACTCGAGCAGATGCAGCACAGGCCCGAGCCGCACGAGAAAATCTTCAATATTGGCAATGAGAAGGCGTTCTCTGTCCGCTTTGGCCGGATGACCAAGCGCGCAGGCCTGACCAACCTCACCTTTCACGATCTTCGCCATGAGGCGACGTCGCGTCTCGCACGCTATCTTGCGAACCCACTCGATTTGATGCGTGTCACCGGACATCGCGATCTGAAATCGCTCGATCGATACTACCAGCCCATCATGCAGGAACTTGCGGACAAGATTGAGGCGAATGAGCCGACGCCTATAGAATAGACGCCCGATCGCTCACCTACTTCCGATAATTTTGATTATCGGAAGTAGGTTCGATGGGTGCGAAACGGCAGCGGATCGGGCAGAAAGCGTGCCTCAGAGGCGCGGCTTTGATGCAGCGCAGATCATCTCACGTCGCAGTTAACGTGACAGCACCCCAATGCGCCACACTCGAGCGTGACAGCCTCGTATCCCCTTGTGTGACGTTGCTACCACGCTGATGTCGACGCTGAAGCAATGACACCAAACCGCGCGGGATAACGAAGGTCGAGGATGATCTGTTGATCCACAAAGGGGGCGTCTCCGACGACGCCTGTCGCGCCATGGCGGGCAACGATCGATCGCACGTTCTCCGGCATTTCATAAACCACGGGCTGCGTCAGCGTCTTTGGGCCCAGAGCGACAGTTCCAGCGATCAGATTGCCTCGCACGTGGATTAGAGCCCCATCATAGCTATGTCCCTCAATAGACAGTGAGGGGGTTGCGGGTTTCAAATGTCCGGCGATGACGTCCCATGTTGTTGGGAAAACCGAGACCGTGATAGGTCCGGAACCAGTGTCGAACAGCAGTCTGTCGAGATGTGTCGTGCCGATCGTTCCGGGGATGAGAAGTGAGCCCGCCTCTACGACTGCGGGGCTCCATGTCACCCTGAGATTTCGCTCCTTACCGGACAGTGTGCAGACATGCTGGCCCGGATAATCAAGTAGCGTTTCCCTGCCCTCGAAGATATCAAGACCCAGATGGCCGATCAGTTTTGGGTCGGAAGCGGCCTTACGGCGGTCGACTGTGAGTGAAGGCAGCGCCCAGCAATAGGAGCCGGAGCAGAACCTGCGCGGCTTGAGAGTCTCCTGGGTGGGAACCGTCAGACCACTCCGGTCGGTGACAGCACCGTAGAGAGCGGTTTCGGGCGCGCCGGTGTCGAGCTGCATGTAGCCACGCTGGCCGTTGATTTCGACCAGTACCATAATCGCAGCCCTGCTATGACGATCATCATGCATACGGGTCCAGGAGAAATCGAAGCAGCGTCTTAGATCTAAATAATTGGCACTGCTGTTATCGTCAGCGAATGCCCCACCGCACCCGAGCGTCAAGAATGCTAAAACGAATCCAAGAAAAATATTGATGCGAATAGTCATCAAGTTCGCTTGTGAAACGTCAGAGCCTATTTTGTCTGTCTTCTGCGCCACAAATCATACCCTATCTTATTGCCAAGCAATAAACACATCAGGTGCAGACACCCTACCGCCACACTGGGTTGGGTTGAGTGTGTATACAGTATCGTAGCGGTAAGTGCGAGGGAATATATTTCATCAGAATAAACGTCAGTGTTTCCATGTTCCCTTTCTAACATTAGTGTCTTCATCTTAGTCTTGTGTAATAACGATGTGTTACTTAATGCGATGCATATAGCGATCATAATTGGTGCAGAAAGCATGTCGCTGCGTAAATCATGCCTAAAAGGCAGAAACGTTACATCTCTGAATAATATAGTGATATAAGATATAAATATTGCGACATATGAGAATATACTTACTCCGAAATATCTTCTCATTACTTTCTCCGGTAATATCAACAATCGGGTATGGATTAGAATGGGAGACTGAATTCAATTTTGGTCTAATTACTTAACGTTAATCTGCCTCATCCTCGCCACGCTTCAGTATCAGCCTGGTTCGGGAGTCCGAAATGCTGAACATGCAGATTGCTCGCATGCGCTCTGGCCTGGGCAAGATCGAAGGTGCTCTGCATGCGCATCAGCGTTTCGGCTCGTACGCCAAAGGCCTTTTCAAAGCGGATCGCCATCTCCGCGGTGAGCCCACACCTCCCATTCAGAAGGGCGCTGATCGCCTGACGGGAAACGCCCAGATGCTCGGCGACAGTGTTGACCCTGATATTCTGAGGCTGAAGAAGCTCGGTTTTGATCCAGTCCCCGACATGGACTGCTAGCGAGCTATGCATCTTAAGCGCCATGGTAGTCCTTCAAAGCCATTTCGCAGAGTTGTCCCTGCTCATTGAGACGAAAAGTAAGCCGCCAGTTTTTAGTGACGGTCATGGACCAGGTGCCTGCCCGCTCTCCGACCAAAGGATGCAGGCTATAATTTGGAGGCACCGTGAGCTCATCGAGTGATTCCGCAGCGTCGATGAAGGCGAGCATCTTTCGTAACCGGCTTACATCGCCGACCAGCCCTTTGGCATTTCCCGTCTCAAAAAAGCGTCGGAGGCCTTTGTGGCTGATGCTCTCGATCTCCATGCGTGTAAGGTAATGCATTACATTAGCGATGTAAAGATGATCGTTACGTCGAGCGCATGAGCGATTAGGGTGATGAGATCGACGATCGGAAAAAATGGCTGTTTCCCGCCATTTGCCTACTTCCGTTTCTTCTTATTATCGGAAGTAGGTGGGGTGGACGCAAAACGGCAGCGGATGGGCTTGGAAGCGTGCCTCAGAGGTTCTCCGCTCTTGCCAATGTGATCATAGCCGGCCAGCAGATTCCGCCTACATGTCAGCCATAGGAAACTCTGAGCGGCTTTCCGCACAACAGACATGACCAGCTGACAGCAACGAGTTCGGGCCACTTTCTTGCCCCAAGCCGATTTTCTTGAACTGCTTTGGAGTTAATCCTTCTTAGGAATGCCAGGCAGTACTTGTGGTACAATAGTGGTCGGATTGTCTGACAGGCCGATCTCGAACGGGAAAGTAGCCCGCTTAAAAAGCGGCGATGCGATATCGACGTCGAGACGCACCTGCTGCGAAGTCGACTTATTGGCCAATGCGAACACTTCAGAGGCGGTTCCGATCGTATTTTTAGCGAGCGCGTTAAGTTGGGCATTAGAACTATTAATATCCATGCCGAGGAGCACGGGTGTCAAAATTGCGCCCAGTTTCATGCGGAGAAGCAGATCTTCGTCGACTAACTGGTTAGGTGCAGCATGCCGCAATGCAGCGAGAACATCGCCATAATGCGCCGCGAGTTCATCGGCATCTTTTACATCGAACTCGGCGGCCTCGATCGCTGCGCGATCCGGCTTTCCATTATAGTCCATGCCTGACATGTCATAATAATTCTCGATTGCCCCACGCCGCAGGAAGAAGCATCCAAGTTGGCACAAGGCGTTCAGTAAGACGTCATATTGAGTGCGAAGGCTGGTAGCCCTGCTAGCGGCCTTGCCTCCAAAGCTTTCTGGATCGTTAAGGACGCGTGCCAGAGTCAAACGCTGCGTCGCAAGAGGGCTCGATTCTTTACTCGACCAATCTGGATAGGTTTTAGCTGCGGTATCGGCTTCTGTTTTGTGGTCAGCAATGAAGGTCGAGAGAGCGTTGCGTAGATCGCGGTCGAGGTCTGCGAGATTCGTGCGTCCGATCTTATCTGCAATTGCGGCGGCTTCGGGGAAGTCGCTGAAGAAGCAAACCAGAGTGTTGTCGTCCGCTAGGGCGTCAAGATCCGCAAGTAGAGATACGCGCTTATTCATTAGACGAAACAGCTTCGCGACCTCAACAAATTCGCCTTTGCCGATAACAGGCAATATCTGAGCATTGCGAGCGAGCAGACGTAGACCGAGCCTTCTCGCCAACTGTGATGCGACTATCTCGTCGCTCGGGCCTTCGACGAGAAGGATATGTTCGGCAAACATGGCGGTGCGATGCGTTGTGCCGAGGCGCGCGATCAATGCCGCGAGTTTCACCCGCTTCAAAATATCCGTGCCGGGCGCGATCTGAGACGGTATCTGCCGCGCCGAGGCAAAGAAAGCGATCTTCGGCAATTCGTTAATGTGTCGGAGTGGCAGCATTGATGCCGAATGCGTCGCTATGACGATCAGCTTTTTTGTGGGATCGGCTGGATCTCCCGCGACCTGCTCCATCTCCTCAAGCAAGAAGGCTTGGTGTTGTGGATGTAGCGAGATTTCTGGTTCGTCGATCAGCAGTGCGCCGATGTCGTCATTATGAATTGCCGAGAGTAAAGCAACGAGTTGGAGGATTCCGCTTGCCTCATAATTCGCTGGGTAACCATCACCGCCCATGACAGAGGTGATTCGGATGCTCATCCCGTTTTGCGTCCATTTAAGTTCTACGCTTCTGTCGAACAATTGTTGAAGACGTGCTTCGATCTTGAGCTTGAGATCTGGGCGAGTGTCTAATACTATCAAATCACCCGTTACGCTTTCATAGTCCCACCACATACTCAGGAAACTGGCAGCACCAATCGCAGCGTCGTTCCCGTCCATGTAATTGGGCTGATCTGCTCTTGACCTAAAAGATTCAAATGGACTGCTACGTCCGGCTGAAAGGAAATGGACTTTCCGATTGTGAACATTGAATTCAGCTGACATGGCTAACGTGGATTTTGTTGCCCGCAATGCACGTGTCTTTCCGCTGCCATTCGGTCCCACGAGTATAGTTATGCCTGGTGCGATTTGGATAACTGCTTCCGTATTCTGATCACCAATAAGCTGATACTTGACGCTTAACGGCCAAAGCGAAAACTCGGATGCAACATGCTCACTCATCGAATAACCTCAATCATGTTGCTCTTGTATATACGAACGACCGCTATCTGCTAACTCCGACCGACACCGGACAGTCCGAAATCCCCCCATTCCGGACAATGAGTTCCGGTGTGGCTTCCTATGCGCTGACCTACTTCGGGTAGATTATATTATCGGAAGTAGGGTCGATGGGCGCAAAACGGCAGCGGATGGGCTGGAAAGCGTGCTTCAGAGGCTTGGTTTCGATGCAGCGCAGATCATCTCCCTGCCTATACGGCCGCGCTCAATGAAGGATGTCAGCTCTCGCCTCATCTCGATCATACAGGCGGTTAGAAGAGCTTCCCGAAAGCCGACATTGTCACACGAATTGCCGTCGGTCCAGAAGGCGTGGAGCTATGCCTGATGCTCTTTGGTGTAAAGTACTTCGGACACCATAATTATCTGCTGTAGTTATCAGCAGATAGGAATGCTGTTAAAGTATTGATGCAAGCTGCGTTGCGGCTTCGTCGATTCGGGTGCAAATGCATGAGCCAGAGGTCCCCGCAGACCAGGTTTGGGCCGGTCTGCCCGAAGAAGGAGGTGGGTTAACTGCCCGTGACCCCCAAAAAAACTCGTATTCGACATAACCGCGTAACTTCATAGCTCGGTTGACAACTTCCTTTCGAAAAAAGCCTGCTAGCTCGGCAGAGAGAGGAGAAAAATCAATATTATTCAAAATATCGAATAGGAAAGTTTCAGCACTGATCTCCACAGTCTGTGCTTTGCTAAGCACGTTGTTAACCTCAGTCTCGTTGATCACTTTTCCCCAATAACATGTGTCATCTGCGCAGTGAGCAAAGGTTTGCTCGGCAAATACAGTCAAGCCAGTCCAGTCAGGAAAGCTCAAAGACTCCTGGCTCAGGTGGTTATGATGGATCACTACGCGATTTTCAGGAGCCGTTCGGCTCAGGATATCATTGCTTGGATCCGCGCCACCAGGAAGCATTCTCGTGATGAATTCCAGCAGTGGACCAGACGGTGCTTCCAGAAATGCCGCGAACTCCCAACCTTTCAGGTTCCCAAGCTCGACGACGGCGTCTGCGACGGTAATTTCAAAAGGGGTCAAGGCACGAATAGGCAAAATCTCTACTCCATTGATCTACCTATCCGCTCAGTGAGGCAGGAGCAGACAGGCGGTAAGCACCTTCATCTTGGATATTGAAACTGATAGATACAAACCATCGAACCATATATTCAAAAAATTTACATAAAATAAAAAACTTATACCAAAAATTGGACCATTGCTTTTCATATTCATGAATTTGTATTATTCGGTAATATTTTTCTCTATATAATTATTTGTGTTTGTAATTTTTTTTGAACTCCGTTAGCTCCTCCGGAGTTTCAGCGCCAGCTTTATGGATTTCTCGATGCACATCGGGATTAACAATCACCACATTAGCAAGATTTCTAGCTTCCCTCGGATTATCAGCTCGACGGACTATATGATGAGCTTCTGCGTTCGGCTCTAGCGGCAAACCGGTAACGTGACACTCTGTGATACCTTCAGATTCAATTTTCCGCCCTTTTAAAGTTCTTTGTTCTTTCCTGATTTTTGACTCCTCGACTTCTCGAATTTTCTCCAACTCCGGAGCGTCTCGTATAGCAGTTACGCAATTTTCCGCATCTCGAAGACGTTCTTTTTGTATTGTATCGCGAGGTTCCTGGATTCTCTTGGATAATTCTTTCTGAACAGACGGCACAGAAGCATATCGCTCTTGACCGTTCTCAAGCTGTTCCTGCTTCTCTAAGTCATTGTAAAATTTATTAGCACCAGCCCTGTCGGTAGCTAATAATTGAGGTAGGGCTTTGGCATTTATAAATACTTCACCACTATCAGTATATGCGCTGCTTGATTGTATAACCTCTCTATTTTTTGCAGCTTCTTCAGGCGGAATATGTTCATTTGCTGCGGGGAATAATATATTTAAATTACCGGATGAGCGAACATCAGGAAGTTGTTCTTTAGATTCGTCCGATTCCGAGATAATTGGTGTATTTTCCTCGTTCATAATGTATAATCCAAACTTTAGTCAAATATTTATCATCACATCGTACAATTTCTTTAACTCATTAAACGCATCTGAATTTTTCGATAGGTCGGGGCGAATAATTTTTGATATTTTCCAGTACCACTTTTTTGCTTTTTCTTTATTTTTGTACATATCATCTGTGATCCCGAGAAATAAATTTCTTTGTTTCCCCTCCAACTTGGTGAGGTAGAATACAAATTTTTTTTCATCTGACACAAATGGACCAGATCTCAGAGGAAGCCAGTTTTTTTTCAGTACCTTTATTATTTTATACAAATCTTCATAAGAATGTACGTCAAATTTAAGGGGTTGGATTATTTCTTCTACATCGGATTTTAGTGTTTCTAGATTGCCTAACTTTTCTAAATCGCTTGCAGATTCTATTGTATCAAAATCCAATTTTCTTATCTCCCTAGGTAATCGTGCTCACATTTTTATTTTGTAATTCTGAGTATATGCCCAACGTTCATTGTGATGCAAAATTCTGTTCCACAATCCAGAATTTTGGTAGATACGGAAAATCTTTAGGGGTTCCTTCAATATTATATCCATATTGTATCATATATATTTGCGTGCATAATTATCAGATCCATGTCTATCTTACAATGCCGTTAGATGAAAAGCGGACGTTCCGCACTCCCCCCATCCCGGATAATGAGTTCCGGTATGTCTTCCTATGCGGTGACCTACTTCGGATAGCTAACGTACATTATCGGAAGTAGGTTGAATCGGCGCAAAACGGCAGCTGATGGGCCAGGAAGCCTGTCTCTGAGGCGTGGTCGATGCAGCGCAGGTCATCTCCCTGCCTATACGGCCGCGCTCAATGAAGGATGTCAGCTCTCGCTTAATGTCGGCCCTAGGAAACCTCGTTTTGCGTTCCGCAGAGTAGGCAGGCAACATTTGCCTTAGCTCGGCTCCTTCAGCACAGCGCCGTGGCATTCTCATATTACTTCCACCTCGCACGCATCTATGTCCGCGCATCTTATTGTAAACAAAGCGCGAAATTATTTCAGCTTTTCCGTCTACCGCGTGAGTGGTGCGTTATTTTAGCGAGTCTCAGCGTATAGTCGGCATTCCGGTTCCGCCACGGCTCATTCTCGACTTGTATGGCAGAGAGGTCACCTGCGTTGGGCTCGACATCATGCGCGTCGATGAACAAGACAAAGCAAACGCCGCCCTTATTGCGAGCACTGCAATACTTGATCCCCTCAACTCGCACACCGTCTAACCTAGCGTCTCTAAGGTATTCTGTAACGACCTGCGTCGGAACATAATCGATGTGAATACGATCATCGCGTTCAATCGGACCAGAGAAGTCTTTCAAAAACTGGCTCATAAAGAGAGCCCAATCGTAATCTGAACCGTCGGTGATATCAAAAATACTTGGTGTCCTAACATTGGTGAGATCGAGTATGTTTAGTGACCTTAAGGTAGTAAACCTACCGATAGCATAGAACTTCGGTGGATCAGGCATCTCGGCCAATGTCGTTTTCTTGTCATCGCTGCCATAGAACATCGGAATGCCGGCTGGGCTCATACGGTTTTGCTTGGCAAGTCGGTTTGGAGGAGGCCCGAGCTCCCTGGCTTTAGTGAAGCGTTCGGTTCTAACTGCTCGCGGACGGCACCGCAGGATCTCGGTGCCTTTGGGAAGGTTAACGATCAACCCATTGTTTGAACAGCGTCGCCCGAATTCGTAAAGCATTGAGCTAGGGTCGAGGTCTTCTCGGTCGTGCTCAACTTCCTCCAGACGCTGGAAAAAAAAGCGACGCCTATATTTCACCGTTTTGACGAATTGGTTCCAACCCCATTGAAGTATCTGCGCATCTGTCGCGGACCAAGGTTCGCGGCTGCTCCAGTCCCACTGTGGGAAAGCACCAAAGATATCCTGATAAAGTTCCCCTGAATCATCGTTAGGCAACCTTACATATTCCTGCAAGAGCTCGTCTGTGTCTTGGGTGTTGTTGACGTAGCGACCGTCCTCGCTGTCCCAGCTAGAGCCAGACGCCCATGCCTCACCATAGCGGGATGAGATGGCTGCAAGAATGTGCTCGATAACCCCATCGATAGGAGCCGCGATTTTCCTCTTCGGGCTCTCCCTGCAGCAATAACTGCAGCGTCGGCTCGTGACAGCGCCTTCGATAAACGCTCTCAAGTGATCGTCGTCAAAGCATTCCGAACACACAAACTTCTCGGGGTAACTTTCCTGGATGTCGCTGTCGTCGTACTCCATTTGCTTACCTAGCGCTGTTTTTTGAGTTTAAAGGCAGCATGGGAGCATATTTTCGTGGAGAGTGGTTCCACAGTTGTCCCTCAACCATATCAGATTCTCATCATCCGTAAGTATCGGAATGGCAATGACACCGTGATCCCTTAGCCATGCCGTTCTATGACGGCCGTCCGTAAACACGATGAAGCCATCTGTGTGATGAAGACGAGGGTATTGGATTGGTTTACCCATTTGCAACCACTCCCCGAATTTTGAATATTTCCCTCTTATGGCAGCACCGCTTCCGCTTGGACCGACATAATGTAAATCGCTTTTCCATTATAAGTCGACCTTACCTAAATCCACCCAGATTGGTACATCTCTCTCCGTCTCCCTAGGATGATAGCACCATTCTAATTTGCGCCATTCGTTTGTTCTCTGGCTGGTAACCATGGGAGCGTGCGGACGCTTATTCAAGTTCCACTCTTACCTGATTGTATAGTTGTATTTTAGACAGATCTCCGCCCCTATTATTTAATCTCGGGCTAAGAAACTCAATGATGATTCCCTCAATGATCAGTGCGGCATCGCGCGCAGCAATCTGCCGAATAGCGAGTTTCTCCGGCTGCATAGAGCCGTTTCCATTCACTTTACGAAAGCCGATCCACGAGAAGGCAGTCCATCGATCTGCCTTACGAGAGTCTCTGTTGTGCTGCCTCAATCTGGTCCCCAGAGAGTCTTTGCCGTCCACGGCTCTTCCAACATAGACCAGCTCTGGCCCGTCGTATAACGCATATACCCCCGTCTGTGACCACATGTCGACTGGCGTTCTGTCCTTGTCACCCGACCTGTACCCTTTCAGCGATCCAGCGTTTCCTGCACCTCTCGAACCAAAACTGGCAAATTCTCTCCTCCAACGAATACCATAACACGTGATAAGGCCGGTGCGTTTTACTATCTCCGAGACGGTATTATGATTTTCAACACTCAAAACGCTATATCCTGCGATTTCTTGTTAGCTTCCATAGGTGCAGCAACCGCCCCCCGCACGCGCGGGAGTCGCATACTAGACGCTCCTGTGACGTAAGTTTGGGCTGTCACGGATACGGTCGTTTGATTGTCAGCCACCTTCGATTTCCTTTCGCATGTTTTTAGACCGTTTGTAGATAGCCTGGCGCGATACCCCATATTCGGCGGCGACCGTCTGAGCATTCTCGCCTGCCTGTATCCTGGCCAGTGCTTCAGTGACCTGTTCATCTGTCAGGATAGGCTTGCGTCCCCCCTTTTTTCCTCTTGCGCGTGCAGCAGCCAATCCGTTTCGGGTCCGCTCAACGATTAGTTCCCTCTCCCACTGCGCCATGGCGGCGACAACCGCGAAGATTAGACGTCCTGTAGGTGTTCTCGTGTCAAGATCCATTTAGGTCGGCGCCCCGATCATGTAAGGCTTTGACTGTCTGTACGACCTCGACCAAATCGCGACCGAGACGATCAATAGAGTGAACGACTCAAATATCTTTCTCTCGAATGTCCCGCCAGCAGTCTTTCCAACCAGGCCGTGCCATGTTTTTGCCGCTAGCTTTGTCTTCAAAAATATCCCGAGGGGGTGATGTCACGTTAACTGATGTGAGGTAGGCGACGCGCCGGGAATGAGTATTCAGGCGCTGAGAGCGGTTGCGTTATTCCATTGGGCGAGAGCCCGGACACGATAGATGTGACGAGAAAGGTCGGTGGTGATGCGAGCGGATGGGACGAGGAGATTTCGGATGGCTGAGAAGACGGCGACGAAGCGCTGACACCCGCCCGGCGAACGCAAGTGCTGCATGATGCGTTCGCGTTTTCGCAAGGGAAGATGACTGTTCTCCGCCCGGTTGTTCAGACCCTTATGTGAGAGATGCCGGATCGAGAGACCAAGTTTGCGTCTCGCTGCCCCATAGGAATTGAGCTTGTCGGTGATCATGCGGCTGGGGCGCACCCCCTGCCGTTTCAAAAGTTGGGTCAACAGACGTCTGGCTGCTTTGGTGTTCCGACGGGTCTGCAGGATTTCGTCGAGAACATAGCCGTCCTGATCAACTGCGCGCCACAGCCAATGAGGCTTACCACGGATCACGATCCGCACTTCGTCCAGATGCCAGAGATCACCAGGCCGAGCCTTCTTGCGTCGCAGAGATCGGGCATAGGCCGCACCGAATTTAAGGCTCCATCGACGGATCGTCTCGTATGAGACGACTATACCTCGCTCGAGCAGCATTTCCTCAATAAGACGAAAGCTCAGCGGGAAGCGGAAATACAGCCATACCGCTTGAGCGATCAACTCACGAGGAAATCGGTGCCGTTTGTAGCTCACTGATGACGCTCTCATCACCAGCATTTACCATGCCGCACTTAACGTGACATCATCAGTATCGATCCGTAGCAGGGTGTACTTTCTTGCCAATATCGAATTTTGCAGTTTACAGTATCTGGCAACTTTCAGCATTCTAGAGCGAAAAGCTCAGAAGTGAGGAGCGTCTAGGTGGATTTGGATTTTAGGACGTTCTCGCCACGTTCCTTTGAACGACTTGCTCAAGCTTTAGCAGCCCGTATTCTTGGGCCTGGACTGATGGTTTTCGGTGATGGACCTGATGGAGGCCGTGAAGCCGCCTATGACGGGACCGTGAATTTTCCAACCTCTGCCGATGCGTGGACTGGCTACACAGTCATGCAGGCAAAGTTCCTACAAGTGCCGAAAAATCCTGCAGGGGACGCGGATTGGTTGGCTGCTCAGCTAGAGGCGGATTTGAAAAAATTCGCGGCAAAGGATAGCCAACTCCGAAAGCCCCAATATTATATATTAGTATCAAACGCACGTCTTTCGGCGGTCCCTGCCTCGACGAAGAGGAAGGGGGGTATAGCTAAGGTTGATGCGGTTTTCGAGAATTATAAGCAACGCCTTGGTCTTGTGGATTGGCGTGTATGGCATCTGGATCAACTTATCACTTACCTTGCTGAGGCCGATGGGATTAGACGGAGCTTTGCCGCCTGGCTCACGCCAAGCGACGTTATCTCCGACTTGTTGGAAGAAGTTGGTAGCCGCCGCCGAACTGTGGGTGAGGCGCTCTATCGATATATTTCAAGGGAGTTAAGAACGCATCAACCTGTAAGGCTACAGCAAGCAGGTTATTCAGGCGAAACTGCGACTATGATTGAGGACGTCTTCACCGACCTTCCCTTCAAGAAAATGGATACTGCTTCGGCAGCAATCTATCCTTCCCTTCTCTCTATGATTCTTGAACGTTCACGAGATCGCCTCGACAGGGAAAGCGTGGAAGCGCAAGTAGATAAAGCGCTAGGGCGGCCCGAAAGAGTACTTCTAATCGGCGGCCCAGGACAAGGAAAGTCGACGGTCTCGCAGTTTATGGGCCAAATATTGCGCGCCAATGCGCTGAAGTTGGATCGAGTAAACTCATACTCCCCAGATGTGTCGAGAATCATTGAAGGCACTTTAACTGCGGCTAAGTCGATCTTTGGAGATCAGCCACTACCCCGTAGACTCCCCTTCAGGATTGACTTGCCGACTTTTGCAGACCGTCTCTCTGACACGAAAAACAAGCGCCTTACTCTCTTGCGTTATCTCGCTGACGAGATTGCTCAGATAGCCGATGGTGACATAGGCATAGAGGATGTTCGTCGCTGGATTGTGGAGCAGCCGACCGCCTTCGTCCTAGACGGGTTAGATGAAGTGCCGCCAAGCTCTAATCGAGCTGCGGTCATACAGGCGATTAGTGAATTTTGGGACGAAGCACCCAATGCAGATCTTCAGATGGTCGTGACTACGAGGCCGCAAGGTTACAATGACGATCTGGATCCAAGTCTTTATGCTAAATACGAAATGACACCATTCAATCCGGAACAGGCGGTCGCGTATGCGATCCGGCTCGCCGATAACCGGCTGTCGGATCGTGTCCAGCGTGAGCGAGTGATTGGACGGATAAAAGAAGCTGCACGCAGCCCCACTACCTCCCGCCTCATGGTTAGCCCTTTACAGGTCGCCATCCTACTAGCACTTATTGACCAACGCGGAGATGCCCCTCGCGATCGTTGGACGCTTTTTGACAAATATTTTGCCGTTGTCCTTGAGCGGGAGCAAGGAAAAGTCGGACTCGTTGGCGAAACTATGAGGAGGTGGAGCAGACAAATCATATGGCTGCATCACCGGGCTGGTTTCCTGCTGCATGTTGATGCCGAAACCCGTGGAAACTCAGAAGCCTACCTTACCGAGACTGAACTGCGCACCTTGGTGTGCGGCCAGTTGGAAGAAGAAGGGTACGAGGGAGACGACTTAGATCGCATCACGTCTGAACTACTCGCGGCATCTACCGAAAGATTAGTTCTCCTTGTCCAGCGTGAGGAAGGGCGGTTCGGCTTCGAAGTTCGCTCGCTGCAAGAGTTTATGGCGGCAGCCTATCTGATGGGTGGGTCGGAGGCAATCGTGCAGCAGCGGCTTGAAACAATCGCAAATCGAAATCATTGGCTGCACGTATTTCAAATCGCTGCTAGCAAATGCTTTGCGGTCTCAGACACTCAACATCTTCGTGATTCGATCGTGACGATATGCCGGGCACTAAATCAGGCAGGCGATGAGCTTGATCGTTATCTGCGGACTGGATCAATTCTTGCCCTGTCTTTACTTGATGATGGTTTAGCGTACGACGCTCCAAAGTACCGCAGGCTATTACTATCAATTTGTATGGAAATATTGGTTTTGGGTCCTGAGTTGCTTCCAGATGACTTGACGCATCAATGCGCATTGGAGCAGTCTCGTACCGTTGAGTACATTAGACCATACATGTCGTCTACGATTGAGTCGACCCGATCGGCATCTTGGCTTCTCCTGTTGAGATTGTTTGCTCTTGATTGCGAATGGGCCTTTAGGGTGTTGGACGGCGAAATATCTAAAGATAGCGCCGATTGCGGTAAGTTGGTCGCTCTCACAGGTTTGACCAGTAAAGGAGCCGCATTGGATGCTTTCGTGCGGTCGCTCCTGGAACAGACCACATTAGACGAGCTCGCAGGACATATCGATCAGATCGAAGAGAACAGATACGGATGTCGAAAGCGCCTTGAGGAAGCTTTTCCCTGTCTTCGGATTTTTTCTGATCGGGGAGACAAAATTTTGCCGAAAGTTATACTCGGTACGCCTACGAACATAACGCTACCGTTTGTCTCTATCGATATTCTGCCAGAGCGCGAAGATTTATACGCGGATGTTCCTGACACGCCAACGTGGGAAGCAGTCCGAGCAGTACGCAAATTCCATTCCAACCCTTCGGCGACATCTCTCGCCTCTTTACTGTCCGAAATAGAAGATAATGGGTGGAATAGTATTTTTGAAAACATACGATTGATTTTACCGTGGCCTCTTCTGTCGGTTTTTCATCTCGGTCAGTCTACAGGTAATATCCGTATCGTTGCAGCACAAGTGGCCGGTGGTGGTTTTGGTGATGTGGAGGACTGGCGACACGCCGAAGTGCGTTGGCGTGAGAAGGGCGTTACGCTTACAGACTTGGATTACTGGAAGGATGGTAAGTTCTTTGGTTCTAATATTGGGGAGATAGGTGCTCCGTACACGCAGGTGACAATAACTGGTTCGTTATCCGAGGCTGCTTGGATTCAAGCGCTCATCACGTTGGGGATGCAATCAACCGGGCAAACGCGGATCCATTTTCGAGAAATGGTAGCCTTCATCCTGAGCGTCGGTATTTCTGAATACTCGCTTAACGCCGCAGAAGCGGTCTTCATGTTAGAGGGCGGAAACAAAGGACGGTTGGGCGAAGCACTCGATCCACATATAGTCGCCAGATTGTCTGACGATCTTCTCTCTGACACCTCAATTTTTGACCTGCTTGATACGTGGGGTAGAGAGCGGCATGTATACATAAGCACTAAGCACCATATCTGGCGTGAGGAGACGGTCCGCGCACTCGTAACAGGGGTTGATACTCGTCCCGGGCTCATTGCCTTTGTTGGGAGCGTAACCACCGCATGCCCCGCGCTGGTGAAAAAGGTGCAAGTGCCATTATCGACGCTATCTGTACTACAGAACGGTGATATCGCGGTCGTAGAGGGGTATGCGAGGTTATTGGGATTGATATATGGTGATATACGCCCTGAGAATATTGATCGAATATTTGATATTGGTGAAATAGACGAATTTCCGCCAGGATTACTAAACCTAATACTTAATACCGATGCATTTGGTCGAGATTTTCTTCACAAGATAGGTGACCTTACTGCCGCCCGCCTTAACATGGGTGTTACTAACATTCGAACCAAATTTGGAAGGGTTTTGCGCTCAGTCGCTGATCAAAGATTAGCTCCGTTTGCGCGAGAAGAATGCTGGAAATCTCTCGCACTGGGTGAGACATTCTTCAAGCTTGTTGGCAGGCGTGCCGCACGGGATAAGGCGTAGAGATTTATCGGTATACGCCTAGTACTCGTGTATAATATCTTTGATTCACTTGAATATGAATATGAAAATCGTAGATATTTCTGCCCTATTGTTGCTTTTGAAGAATTTGAAATGGTCCCTCGAGAGGGCCAGAAGTGCATGACAGTCGCGGAAGAGTCTGCCATTGCTGCCGCAGATGCCCGTCACTCAATGATGAGCCTTTCATCGAGTCGAGCATCCTACCTTTCCCTTGACTGTCAGGATATGTTGCGGAAATGACGGCGGCTTTCGTGATGGTCGAGCTGGATATCGCGCCGCGCTCGGATCACGCCAGCTATATCGGATCCTGGCTCGCCCTCATGAAGGAAGACAAGCGCGCGATCTTCACCGCAGCCCGTCTGGCCACAGAGGCCGCCGGTGATGTCACGTTAAGTGCGGCATGGTAAATGCGGGCGATGAGAGCGTCATCAGTGAGCTACAAACGATCGTCTCATACGAGACGACAATGCCCCGCTCGAGAAGCATCTCTTCCACAAGGCGAAAGCTCAAAGGGAAGCGGAAATACAGCCATACCGCTTGAGCGATCAGCTCACGAGGAAATCGGTATCCTTTAATCGCAGCGCCGACCCGGCGAGAAACGGCACGGAAAAATGCACCTCGAGGAAGAGCCGCATTGTCGGCTGCTAGGCCAATCTCGCCTTTAGGAAATCGACGACGGGGGCCTTCAGGTCGGTCCACGCCACGCCTTCGTGCAAATGACGACCCTCGAACCGATCCACCAGGCTCAGCGCGTTCTCGTCGTCCGCGTCACGCATGTGCGCGGGGGTTGGGCGGGGAGAGAAGGTGGCGAGGGCGACGCCACGACGCGGGATGACAGTCTTCGGCGAGAACCACCTCTCGGTCTCGCACCACTGTCGGAATCTCGTCCGGTCGAAGCGGATCACCTCTTTGATCAGGAGTTGCTTGGCCGCCTCGTCGTAGATGAACGCGGTCTCGCTCTCGGCGCCGATCAGACCGACAAGGCGGAATCTCAGACTGACCTCGTGGTGCGGCTTTTCGAGGGATGAGCGACCATCGATAATATGGAGGCTATCGAGAAGGGCGTAGAGCTCGTCATCGGAGGATGGCCCGAGGCTTTCGAGCCGGCACTCGCCAACCTTGCCCATCTTACTGTTGGCAGTCTTCCCTCTTTTTAGGATCTGAAGTCGTAGCGATCCGTCCACCTGCGAGATCAGCTTGCCGAGCTAATTGCCGTCGGCAACGGGGTCAGTGGTGATGAGATGAAAGGCATCGCCGACCTCCGCCTTCTTCTTTGCCGTCTTCAGCCGTTCAAGAATGGAGATTGACGTCGCGCCGATGAAGGCGGGCTCGGTCAAATCCTTGAAGCCAAACCGGCAGCTCGCGTCGACGTGCCATTTGATCTGATGATAGTCGGAGATGACGCGGCCCGGTCCCGAAGCCTGCGAACGACGACGTCGTCTAAGGCATTCGGACCGTCGGCCTTGAAGGTCACTTCAACCATCTCAGGACGACCCGGATCCAGTAGCGATGCTGCATAGATCCAAAAGAATCGGGACTTTTAGCGTTCACTGTGCCAACGCGGCGCAACGGCTTTTGACATTCGCCCCCCCTCGGAAACAGGCATCCCCATGCCACAAACTAATCTGATAAGGTTATCTGGGCAGCGCTTAGAAAGGGGGGTGATATTCTTTTTCTGATCGTCAAAAAAGCGGTGTCATCTTCTCGCAGATCCTCTTGATGGCATAGGAATGACCGATTTCGGCGGGACCAGACCTTTATGTGATGGCTGCGAAACGCCTTTAATTCGTTGGAGGCCGTCATAAACTTGAACCCTGCGAACGGCCGCTTTCTGTACTACGTTCCCAATAGTTGACCGTCTGCTTTCCTTCTCATAGCAGACCTCTCAAGCCGAACCCCGCGCCCGTCGCCACGTTCTTCTGTCCCGGAACCGGTCATTATCGTGCCGGTGTCAATCGGACCGACCGGGCGGCCCGGGCATCCGTCCCGGAACCTCCATTTCCGGAATGCTTCCGCCCGCAGGAAACCGCGCGCCAGATCGTGGTTTTCGAGACAGCCATGATCTGCGCAATTTCGTGCAGAGATTTTCCAGCCTTGTGCAGTTCAACCACGTGCCGACGCCGCCTTTCAGTCAACCGCGTAGGCCTTCCCAGCCGTGACCCGCTACGCCGTGCTGCCTCCAGCCCGGCCCGCGTTCGCTCGCGGATGATCGCGCGCTCGAACTCGGCAAACCCGGCAAGGATGGTCAAGAATAGCTGCCCGTTTGCCGTGCCGGTCTCGATCCCGACATCGAGAAGCCTCACGCGCACCTGACGGTCCACAAGACTGCCCACCAGCCCCATGACGTCGAGCATGGTCCTCCCCAGCCGGTCGAGACGCGCTGCGACAAGACTGTCGCCCGGCTGTAATCTCTCCAGCAGTTCCGACAGACCCGGTCGTGAGGCCGCCGGAACCCCGCCCGAGACCGTGTCGAACACGATCTCCCGCACCCCTTCGCGCTCAAGTGCCAGAAGCTGCGGATCATGCGTCTGATCATCGGTCGAGACGCGTGCATAGCCATACCGTGTCATGAAAACCCCCTCGGTTCTTTCGGAACACGGTTTGGAGACAGGACACCCGGCCCGATGCCGTGCCGTCCCGAAACCGACGGATTGTGAACCGGTCATCACAACCGGCCAGGACACGGTCGAGCTACCAGAAAGTCAGTCAGGGCAAGGGTTTTGCAAGGTCGGGCTTCCGCTCACCCATAACCCCGTTATTGCCCCGTCGTGGCTTTTGAGGCGGCTCAGACCGACACCTGTCCCGACCCTGTGATGGCCTGCGTCACATCACTCCGGGGGAAACCATGAAACGCGTCATCGCCTGCCTCTTGCTGTCTGCGGCCTCAACGCCGTTCGCTCAGGCCCAGGATATGGAGGCTTTCCGCCGCAACATGGTCAATGCAGCCAATGCCCTTGGCCAGGGGCACATCACGGAACCCCCGGCGTCTCCTGCGACACAGGATAATGGCGGCGTCGCACTGACGCAGAAGCTCACCTATTCCAGAATGAGCAATGCGCTCGGTCAGGCCTCCATACTCGGTCTCTCGCTCGGCATGTCCGCCCCCGAAGCCACCAACGTGCTGCGCCAGTACTGCCAGACAGAACCAAGCGTTCGGACCGAGACGCTGCGGACATCGCATAAGGGCGTGGATATCGAGAGCCAGTCCTACCCGGCATCGCTGGCCTGCCAGCGCGAGAGTGACAGGATCGATGTCACCCTCGCCCCGCCGGTCATGGGCGGCGTGGTGACCCGCATCGAGCGCAGTGTCTCCTACCCGCCCCTCAATGCGCCGGGATACGATGCCCTCAAGGCCGAACTCACCACGCACTACACGGCGCATCTGCCGCCGCTATCGGGTGGGAGTGCTGCGACCGCGCTCTACGCGCTCAAAAACGGCAACGTCATCGAGAAAGCGGATGGCGCCGGGATCGATCCTTCGCCCTCGTCAGACCCGCGCGCTGCCACGACACAGGCCTGGCTGCGCATCGCTGTCAGCGTCGTCCCGCAAAATCCCTCCGCCGTGCGCAGCCTGAGCATCACGACCGAGGATATCGGTGCCGAACAGGCCATCACAGCCGAGATCATCCGGCAGCTCAGCGCAGCCATTGACGCCAAACTCACGCATGCCACCACCAAGCCCGCCCTGTGAGGACAGACCGATGAACCATCCCTCCTCCTTGCCCAACGCAGGCAATACCCATGACGCTCCCGCAGCCCATACACCCACTGATGCACAGCCGGGCGCTGCCAGTCGCGGCACAATCATCCGCATTCCCGACACCCAACCGGGCCTTCTCGTGTCCGATGGGAAACAACACGAGTTCACGCTCTCCGGCGTCTGGCAGGGACCGGCAGCCCCGGCCCTGAACCAGAAAGTCAGCTTTACCCTGACACCGGAAGGACGCATCGCGTCCATCCATGTTCTGGGGCGCGATGTACTGGCCAATGAAACGCTGAGCGCATTCGGTCAGACCCTGCGCAGCAATGGCGGCTCACTGGGGGCCGTGATGTTGCCCTACCTGCGCCAGCAGAGGAACCGCATGACCCTGCCTGGCATGGTCATGTCAGGTGCCTTGCTGCTCGGGTTCTACATTCTGCCGGGATGGACGCTGGATGCAGGCAATACCATGCTGGGGATGAGGCTCGATTACACGCTGAACCAGTTGCTCGGCGTGCAGACGGGTGGTGCAGGCATCACTGTGCAGTTCGGCTTCTGGCGCCTGCTCGGCTGCGCTATCACGCTCCTACCCTGGGTGACACCGTGGCTCGGTTTTGTCCGGGCGCGTCTGCTCAATACCCTGCCGCTGCTCCTGCTGCTGGCCCTGCCTCTGGTCGTGCATGCGCGGCTGCATCATCTCGCAGCCGAGGCAGCCCAAAGCACAGGTCAGCTACTTGGCGGTTTTGGCGGTAATGCCGCCATGCAACATGATTTGCAGGCTATGGTGCAGAAACAGGCGACCACGCTGATTGACGTCACCTCATGGAATAGCGGCTACTGGCTTGCGCTTGTCGCTGCCTGCGGTCTGGCAGGTCTCGCGCTGATGCAAAGGCCTCGCCACTGAGGCAACACACCACTTCAGCGTCAGGCTCAGGCTGCAGCGCTGGAGGATTGTCCGGCCCGCTGCGGTCCAGCCTCGCCCTGCAGCGCTCGATGCACGGTGGCGCGCCCGACATTCATGACGGATGCGATGTCCCGGATGGACAGACCCTGTGCCGCCAATGCCCTGACATGCCGGGTCTGCGCCGATGTCAGGGCACGAGGTCGTCCGATGCGACGTCCCGCCGCTCGCGCTGCCGCAATCCCCGCCCGGGTACGTTCGCGAATGAGCTCGCGCTCGAACTCCGCTATCGCCATGAGGATAGTGAGGAACAGGCGTCCATTGGCCGTGCCCGTCTCAATGCCGAGCGCAAGAATGCGCACTCTGACATTGCGCTCATCCAGCGCGGAGACGAGCTGCAGCATATCGATTGCATCGCGCCCGAGCCTGTCCAGACGCACCACCACAAGACTGTCGTCAGGCTGAAGCCGGTCCAGCAGCGAGGCGAGGACGGGACGCTCTCTGGCAGGCACGGCACCTGACACGGTCTCGACGAAAATCATGTCCAGCTTCTCG
>NZ_BAPY01000040.1:0-44015 GCF_025994195.1 Asaia spathodeae NBRC 105894
CGACACCCGGGCATATCCATAGCGCGCCATGACTGCGTTCTCCTTCTTGAGACGACAGATAGCGGCGTTCCCACACCATAGTCAACGTATTTGGACTCCAAACCATATATGGACTCCCAACAGACTTATATGGACTCCTTATTTCATACTAAGCACACTAAACCACGCGAAAACCCCCTGCCTTTTGTCAGAAAACCGTCCGAGCGTCTTCCGAAAGCGACGCATATGAGGCAGTATCGGCATCTATCTTCCTGCCCTGCTTTCTGTCCCAGTCCCCTATCGCCTGTCTCTCTTCCTCTTCCATCTCCTGCCCTTACCTCTACGGAGCCCTCCATGACGCTTGTTGCCTCGCAATGCCGTGCCGCCCGTGCCATGCTGGGTCTCTCGCAGCGTGACCTGGCCAGGATGGCCGAGATGGCGCATCGCACGGTGGCCGATTTCGAGACCGATGCCCGCACACCCCATATCCGCACCCTGCGGGCCATGCGCGAAACGCTGGAAGCCTGCGGGGCAGTGTTCATCCCGGCGGATGAGCAGTTCGGCCCTGGTGTGAGACTAAAGGCCGTTGGGGAGACTAAGACTGCCGCCGAGGCTGAGACTGCTGATACCGCTGAGACTGCGTCACAGAAGACCGAGCCAAGCTGAAGGAAAGCCCTCTGGGAGACCGGAGGGGACAGCCCGCAAGAGAGCGGTTTCTTCTCAGACGGAAGGTAGAAATTTCCTCTCATTATGCATGGGATTTGGCAGAGGCCGCCTGTTCTGTCCGGCATCTGTTCTTGTCCTGTTCTATCATGAGGACATGGGTTGGCTCCCCTGAGCCAGCAGTGCTTCGTGGCTACCCGTTGGGTGCACGAAGCAGCTGGCAAGGGGGCTGTCGCCCCCGTTGACCCCCTTGATGGAAAGCGCATCCCATGTCTGCCTCACCCCGTGTTCCCGTCCCGGTGACGCCTCCCGTCCCCAGCCTGTCCCGCCCTGCCCGCTCCTCCCGCCTGTCGGTTCGTGCCTCACCTGAGGAGCTGGCTGACTGGGCCGGCGCAGCGCGTCTTCTGGGTCATGAGACCACAGCCCTCTGGGTGCGATCCCTGCTGAAAGAGGCCGACCTGACCGGTCATGACGGGATGGCGGTGGGTGCCTCGTTGCGCAAGTTGCGCGGCGAGCTCGGACGTATCGGCAACAACCTCAATCAGCTGGCCCACTCTGCAAATTGTGGGGACGCTGTCCGGGCTGGGAATGTTCTGGATGCGCTCGAGGCGACAAAAGACCGTGTCGATGTCCTGCTCAAATCCCTGCGGGTGACGAGGACAAGGAGGACGTCCCGACAGCGGGAGATGGTCGAACCAGAGACAGGGACAGAGGCGGAAGTATCCCAATCGATAGCGACCTCGCCCACAACGCTGCACTAAGCCCCCGCGAACTCCGGAGGGGGACGCATGATTGTGCAGGAAACCCGTATCCGGACGACCAGCGGCCATCAGACCGTTTCACGTCATGTGCTTCAAGGCGCGAGGAACGAAGCTATACGTGTCTTGTGTGGCAGTGACTGGTGCCTTGCGGACTGGATGAAGGAAGCAAGGCGCGAGGGCATACGCTATGGCCTGCGTCACATAGCCTTCAACCCTGCCGAGCCCATGAATGACGAAGCCCTTGCGTCTTTTGCCGCCAGGCTCTGCGATGAGCTGCAGGCGAACAGGGAACGCATGACGCTGGTCGTGCATCAGAAGGATGGCAGCACCCATGGTCACCTGCTCCTGCCCGAATGGCAGGACGACCATGTGCTGAGCTCGCGCTTTTCCTGGCAGCGTCTGGAGAAATGCGCCCGTCTCGAGGAAATCCGTCTCGGGCATCAGCTGGTGCCGGGTCGGCATGACCGGGCCATTGTCAAAGCCCTGCGTCAGGAGGGGAAGACGGCAGAAGCGAAGCGCGTTGAGGCGGTCCTGCAGGGACCACCGGCTGACACTGCAAACCTCCAAGTTTCTACTCCTCCATCTCCTGACACACCATCTGCTCCTTCCAATTCAGAACCCGCGTCACGACCCCTTCCACGTGCAGCTTACTCCTCGCAATCACGTCGTATGGCCGAGCGACAGGGGCTGGATCTTGTGGAAGCAAAGAAGACCATCGCCTCTCTCTGGGCGCAGTCGGATAATCAGCTGCATCGTTTTCGCGCCCTGCTGAAAACAAGGGGCTGGGTTATGCGTGCCGGAGACCGGCAGGATACCCGTAAGGACGCGCATATCATTGAGACGTCAGACGGCGTTCTTATCGGGTCTTTCACGCGCCTTACGAAGACACGCATGAAGGATTTCCGCCAGTTGCTGATGGATGAGGCAATCAGACCGAAATGCGGAGATATCCGGACAGCAGTCGAACCGCTCCTGGAGCGTGCTGCTCTGGCGACGGCTGCGATGGAACGTCATGGAGAGCAGAGCGGTCTGCTTCTGCCGCCATGCGAGCAACTCAGGCGTGACCCTGAAGCATTTGCGAGAGCGGCTGCGAGAGTAAGGCCGTCACATTCCTCGCCCAAAAAGCCGAGGATCGTCTCGCTGGATCGTATCGATGCACTGCCACCGAACTTTGCTCACTACATCCGGCAGTGGAAATGTGAAGCCAGGGCGTGCCGCACGGTACTGAATGCAAAACCGCCTATGGAGTATGGTCCACGGCGCTCTGTCGATGAACAAGGCGCTGCTCTGCTTGCGCAGATTGAGGACACGCGCAAACAGCTCTGGCAGATCGGAAAACAGCTGCAGGAAACACGACGGGAGCGTGACGCCTTGCGTGAGAGGGTATTCGTCCTTTCGAAGAAGAAACGCCTCTCTCATCTCGACGAAGAAATAGAGCGGCTCACAAAAACGCTGGCCGAGATCCTGCGCTATCTTCTGGAGACCGTCTTCTGGCTTCTGGGCCTGCGTGCCACGCCGCCTGAACCGCTTTGCCTGCCTGTGCCGATGGAACGCGAAGAAGCCAATGCGCAGCTGCGGAGAGAGAATAGTGAGCTGCTTCAGCAGATCGTCAGACGGGACACATGCAGGGAGTGGCTCGTCACGCTCTGCCGCGAGGCCGACAGGCGAAGGCAGGAGGAGATCACCGCATGGAAAGCACGCCATGTCGTCCAGTGCGATAGGGCCAGGAGAGATCTGGACCTGCTGAAGGCCATCTGGATGCCACCAGCAAAACTGCCTCCTGAGACGCAGGCAGAGATCATGAAATGCAAGCTGACCGGCAATCTTGAAAAGGCCAAATACGTGACACGCATCGCTTTGAGGAGGTTGGACGAGGCTGAGGCGGAACGACTGGCAAACGAGATGAAGAGCGAAAAAGCTGCGCCGGTCGCTGAGCTTAAGGGTCCTTCACCAGTGAGAGTATCTCCCGCCTTTGAACCCTGAGGATCAGACAAGCCCGGACACCTCACAGGACCAGACTGATCACCCAGATGATAAGACCAACAAGACCTAGCAGGGCTGGAACGAGCCAGACGGAGACACCTCTGCGCGGTCTCTTGGGGCGCTTACGTGCTGGCTCGGGTGGTGGTGCCACGCCTGCTTTTTCATCGAGCCATGCGTCCAGATCAGTCACGCGAAAGCGCACGTCGCGTCTGCCATAGCTGATGGATTTCGGGGCGATACCCATCCACTTGAGATTGCGTAAGCGCCCAGGGGAAATGCCCAGATAACGCGCAGCATCCTCATAGTTCAGTACGGCCGGTCGGAGAGGTTCAGGTGTATCGGCCATAAGTCCAGCGTTCGAAAACGAATCCTCCTATTAAGCCGTCAGATAATAGACACGTCAACCGAATGTGGCTGAGCCATGAGCCATTTGTGAGCCAAACGGAGGAAGATCAGGGGTGACAAGCAGTGACCGGTGGTGATAGAAAATACATGTAAATCAGGGTTTTGTCTTCTTAACCTCAGGAACCATAAGGGCGATTACTGCCCTCTCACGGCGGCAACAGGGGTTCGAATCCCCTATGGGACGCCATTGATAACATTGAGGTTTCTCTGTTATCCACAGGCATGGTAGCGGTCCACATGGACCACTACAGCTTAAAGCCCTCCGCAATATTCTTCAGGTATGACGGGTCGAACTTCCGATAGACGCGCCGCAATGTCTGCGGATCGGTAGCAAGCCAGTCTGAAGTCTGATCAATCGGCACGCCGTCCATCGCGAACCATGACGCCAGAGAGTGCTTCAGGTGATGGGGCGTTGGCTTCCATGTCAGCCCTGCCCGCTCGCAAGCTTTGTTGAAAGACCAACGCAGCCCGGTCGGGATCTGCTTGCCGTGCCAGTTCACGACATAGTCGCCATTCCTTTCGTCAAACGCCGCCTCCATTTCCTCGCGCAGCGCCTTGGTCATTGGCACGGTTGCGCGGCGCTTGCGCGTCAGGGCACGGCCCGGTTCCTGAAAGTCGATCATGTTCGTGGTCCAATGGACCCGGTCCCAGGTGAGCGCCAGAATCGAGCCCTTACGGGCGCCGGTGTAGATTGCCAGAGCCATGAACAGCCGAACATGCGGGGTCTGCGCAGCGTCGATCAGTCGTCGAGCTTCTTCCTTGGTCAGGAATCGGTCACGCGGGGCGCTATCACGTGGCGGCTCGATCTCGGGCGGCCTGACGAGATAACCGTCTTTCCACGCCCGGCGCAGCGCAGCCCGCAAAACGTTGAACTCACGGCGCAGTGTTCCCGGTGAGATCGGGACATTTGCCTCTCCACGTTTCTTGAAACGACCTGAGGCGAACGTGTCCCAACGCTTCTGGTCGATCTGATCGATGCGGAGATGGCCCAATGCCTCATCGAGCGGCACGGTGGCTTCTTCAAGACGCTTCAGCGCCGATACCTTCCCCCTTCGGCTTTCGACATATCGAGACAAACACTCAGACACAGCCATCTTGAGGGGCGCCTTTTCCAGCGCTCCCTCGAAGTCCGCTAGCGCTTGGCGAGCGCGTTTCTCGTCCTCTGTGCCAGTCGAAAGTCGTTTTCTCTGTCCTTCTTCCCACCAGACGATCGCCCATTTGCCGCGACGTAATTCCAGGTGGGGCTTATCATTTCTGATGCGGGGCAATGGTAGGTGTCCATGTAGGCTTGAAGGTCAGTTGTTGAGACGCGGTACCCGCCCGGCCTGCGATATGCTGCGAGCTTCCCAGCCCTGATGGCCCGGCGCACCGTCTCAGGACAAACGTCTATTTCAGAGGCTGCTTTCTTGACGGTAAGCAGCCGTGGCATTCCCTCACCCATCCGCCCTCTCCTTCCAATGCTCACTAAAGTCGGCATAGATCTCGGCCATGACCTCGGGCGGGGCCTTGATCGCGGCCAAGACGCTCAGGACCGTGTTGATGGTGCTGTTCTGCCCCTTGATCAGACAGCCCAGCGTGCTCGTGGAAATCCCGGCCTCGACGGCCACGCTCTCCTGAGACCGGCCTTGCGCGACGATCATACGCCGCACCCGCTCGCCCAGGAGGCGGTTGAAGGGGGTGGGGTCAGTCATGGGGCGCCTCCTGATCCAGATCGAGGGCAACAGACAGGCCCTCTTTACTGACCTCGCGAAGTCGTACAGCGCCAGCTTGATCGCCCTCTATGCAAACCACCGCTACCGTGTCGCCAAAGTCTCGCACAACAAGCATGTTTGCGCCCCGACCATTAAGCCGGACAACGGCCCCACGGGCAAACGACAGAGCCGATCCAATCGGCACAGCGTCACCCATGCTCGCCTCCCTCGCGAATGGCTGCGGCCTCTTGCTCGACGCGGGCAGTACACGCTTCTTTGACGGCGATGCCTTCCTCCGTAAGATGAGATCCCCAAGGATGTGCGAGATGTTTCGCCACCTCATCCAGCTTGCTCGCACACCGCTCCCGCTCCGTCATCACGGCCTCGGCTATCCGGCTTTCTGCGGTCTCTGCGCGCGCTCTAAGCATATCCTCGACGACGGCCACATGCTCGAAATCGGAGTCACGATAGGTCTCGCCGTAAACGACATGGAGCGTGCGAGCTAATGACTTCGCAATGCGGCTGTGTTGCGTCTTTCTATACCCGACGATTTGGCTTCTCAGGCGCGAGACCGCCCTGACACGTTCCCCCTCCAACTCCACCACCCGAGCCTCAAGCGCGGCGACGTTGGCGGGGCGGGTGTAGAGGGGGGTTACGTGTTTGGGTTCGGGACGTTCGGGTCGGGGCTCGGGCAAGTCACCGCCAAAATGCCAAAGGCTGTCCCGTCCCTTGGGTACATCATAAGCCCAACGGTACGCGACCGGCTCCGCCCCCTCCGCATCCTTCCGTCGCTGCTCTGCAAAGCGATCTTTCAACGTGGCTAGATCAAGGAGATCGCCTTCGTCATCAATCAGGCCGCCAGCCTTCAAGATACCTTCGAGGGTCGCGTTAACGTCACCCTCCCACGTTTCGGACCCATCCCGGATTTCAAATCCATCCCTGCCGAAAAGCAGCGCAAGGGAGGTCAGGACGTAGTTTGCGCCCTCGTCCTTTGCCGCTTCAATGCCCTGCTCCTCCTGCTCTGCCGCGCCGCGGGCCTCGGCTTCAAGAATGTAACCCCGGTAGTGGTCCTCGATGGATTTAACGAAGTCTTTCGCTGCCTCGTCAGGTTCCACGAAATCCGCAACTACGCGGCCGTCCTTGTAGAAGGACATCCTCCCCCGGCCTACGATCACGAAAACAAATGGATCGGGATTGAGGTCGGGCCACGACGGAACGCGCATCGTGGTGAAATTGCTCTCCGGCTTCTGTTCGTGCTGGGTCATTGTCTTGCGCTTTCCACGAATAGGCGAATTGCATCCAGACCCTCTGGCGTGAATTTCCAGATCGTTTCTCCGGGCGCAAGGCTATCAGATGGGCAGTTCTTGCTATGAACGCCTTCCGTCATCAGCCCCGCATCAACCAGCTTCTCGAAATCGCTTACATCCCCTCGGTCATATCCATCCTGAAACAGGCCATGAATTCGCACGGCAAGGCCCATTATTTCGGGAGCATATGTCTTGCTCTCCGGCTTCTGTTCGTGGGTCATCTCCGTCTCTCCCTCAAGCATCGGGGCTTTGCAGCCTCCTGCGCTCGTTGTGTCTGCGCCGCTATCCGGTCGCGAATTGCATCCTGTGCCGCCTGCTCTCTCGTCAGGCGGTCCGCTATTTCCTCGTCGCCCGCCTGTGCGATATCCAACGCTTCGAGCAGGCCACGCTTGATCTTGTGGAAGGCTGCGGCGGTCATGCGGCCACCGGGTCAGATTGACCGGCCGCAGCCTTTTCAAAGGCGTCCGTTTCCTTCGCGATCTCGGCCTTCTTGGCGCCGAACCAGTCTGAAATGCTCGACTGCCCGTCCTTGATGGACTGGAGGACAGAACGAAGATCGACCAATTCGTCAGGGTTGATCTGATCAACCGCATGTCCGACCTTCCCTGCGATCATCTCAACAGTGACGCCGATCTGTCCAAATGCGCCTGTCATTGCCGCGATACGGTCAGCCAAGGGCACCCGGCCGCCGCTCTTGATCGTCTCACGGCATTGCTTCACTGCGCCATCAATCAGTTCAGGCGGCAGGATGGCCAAGATACGAGAGCGCAAACGGCGAGCACCCATATTCGCCGTAATCTCATAGATATCACGCTCTTCCTTGAGAGCCTGGCCGCCGCCGCGCTTGTCCCGGATATGCTTGACGGTGAAATTCTGCGTTGAGCGCGTGTTTGTCTCCAGATCCCACGCGAACGCTTCCATCTCGCTCTCACCGTCACGGCGGGACAGTTCGCGCAGCCCGTATTCGATATTGCCCCAGCACCGTGCAAGCTCTTCTGCGAGGCGAATGGAAGGACCCTCGACCGTCTGGCCTCGGCTGTATCGGTAGATTGCCGCCTCTGCCAAGCCGGGGCGCTGACATGCCTGCATAGCTTTCGCATAGGCCACGGCCGTGTCTCGCGGCCATTGCTTGGCGACGATCATACGGCCCTGGATCTCGGCCGCAGCGCGCTTGCCTTCGATTGTTACGGTGCCAGCATTCACATGCTCAGGTGTGGCTGCCTCGAAAGGGTTGTGCGTTACCGGCCGCGTTGTCTTGGGCGGTGAAATTACGTCGACCTGCGACCCCGGCGTCTCATCCCAATGGGTCGGAACCATATCGTTCATTATGCGTGCTCCTTGACGGTGACAGGCGGCTCGAAAGCGCCGACTTCCATCCCATCGGCGTATTGTTTGAATGCGTATGGCGGCAGGCTGACCGAGCAGACCCGGGCAGGCTCATCGACGCGGGGTTGATACCCGGGCCACTCGTCCCGGCCGTTGCACCACGCGAAAACGCCGCGTGCATATCGGTTGAGCGTGCGGCCGACCTCGATGGACGCCTGATCAATCTTACAGACCGAGACCAGAAACGGCGGCTCTTTCATCTGGACGATGAACCAGAAAGCGTCCGGCATCTTGCCCGTGACTGCGTGATATCCGTCTAGATACCAAGCTGCCTGCTGATGATAGCCGCAGTTCAGCATCGCCCGGGCGAAGTCGTCCGGGTTCGCAGATGCGGCCGTCTTGTAATCGACCAAGTAGTTACCGCTCGCAGGCACGAAATCCGGCCGCGTTCTGCACCAGACGCCGGATTCATCGTCCTGCCAGAACATCGATTGCTCAGCCCGGCCGTCTTTGAACGCAAGCTTCGCCACCGGGTCGGACCAAAGAGCCTCACGCATCAGCCTGACCTTCTCGGCCTCGACTTCCAGCAACGGCACCTTGCCCATCTCATAAGCCGTATCGCGTTGCTTCTTGGCGTCTGCCGTCTGGTATCCGGGCGAAGCCTTCCCGTCTGCGGTCTTGCCACGAACCACGACTACGCGCTCGTCAAACAGATGCGGCTCAAGCACCATAAGATGACCGGCCGTGCCGATATCAAACGCACGCGAGCGGGGGCTATTGAACTGCTTATACCGGAACATCGCCGGGCAATCTGTCACCAGCGCCCGGGCGCCAGTGCTCGACAAGCTGCCATCCGGGCAAGGATCGGCGTGATACTCGGCTGCATCCATCTCGTAGATGCCAGGTTTCGTGATGATCACGCCCCCTCTCCCTTCATTGCTGGGATGACCAGCCCGATATCCCGAGCCATCTGGCGTTCGTGATCCTTGATCAGTTCCGCGCGCCCCGGTGCCTGGTCGAGACCAAACGCAGGGTTCGTTAGGAACACGATCGCTTTGGCGCTCTGCTTGATTCGCTCTTGCGGCGTGAGTTGGGGCGTCATTGTGCGGCCTCCTGCACAACCGGCACACTTGCCGTTACCCCGAAGCTCTCCACCGACCAGCGCAACGACCTAGCGGCGGATCGGTCTCCGTACGCTTGTCGTATCAGGGTGTCGGCGGTTGCCTTGTCGGTCTCCTGCAGTGCTTCTGCAGCTTTGATGTGCAGTTCGGCGGATGCCAAAAGGCGGTCATGCACACCCATGAGGAACGGCGCATAGATTCCTCGGCTCATCACCCAGCCCTCTGCTCAAGGACGGCGCGGTTCGGCAGGGCGTCGGCGAGGCCCTGAAACAGGCATCCGAGTTCGTCCATATCGAAAGCCGCACGGTCGCTCACACGCGACAGCTTCGCGTTGACCTGACGTTCTGTGTTCTCAATCAGATCGCGAATTTCGTCGGCGATCTCTGCATCCTGATCGACCGCGCCACGGAAATTCCGAAGCGTTCCGGCCTTATAATAAGGGCTGCGCGTATCGTTGCTCTGAAACTGCATTCCGTCTGGATATGCCATCTTCTCTCTCCATCACTGGAAACACTGGCCGGAAACCCGGCTTGTTCGGCCCCGGCGTACCGGGGTCGCGTCAAGCGGGGTCAGTGGCGAACGAGACCGATCGTGTCGGACATTCCTGTTTCCAGACGCGGCTTCTTGGCCTTCGCCTTCGCGATCTTGATGGCCATGCGGTCGACGCCCTTGCGGGTAAGCTTGAATTCGAGGTCAACGAAGTCCTCGCCTTCCCTGACGTATGTGCGTGGCGTCATGACGGTGTATTCGTGCTCTCGTCCGTAGTGTGTCGACTTGAGCTTGCGGCTCTCTCTGCAAGCCCATCCCCACTCGAGGGCAAGCCTGACCACCTCGGTCTGGCCGATCTGCAAATGGCGACCAGCATCACGCACGCCCATGGGCTTGCTCGTTGCGGCCTCCATCAGATCCATGGCATCGGCTTTGGGTTGTGCGACCGCGAGTTGCGCCTTCTGACGGTCTACCGTTTCCTTGGCGATGGTCAGTGCGCGCAGCATAATTTCTTCCGGCGTCTCGTCCGGCGCTGCGACCATGTAGCCGCCGCTCTTACGGATCGCGGGCAGGACTTCCTCGAAAACCCACTGCTCGAACTGCTGCGCCTCGGGCAGCTTGCTGCGAACGATCAGGCGGAGAACGTCAGGCTCGGAGAGAACGCGAACTTCCTGCATCCCGCCTTCGGTGGAAAGGGGGTAGCGTTTCGCGACCCCCTTGCAATGCTTGGAAATCGCATCCGCTGCGTTCGAATATCCCAAACGCTCAGCCACATCCTTGCCGACGAAGTGCGGCGCGTCGTCCAGCATGACGACCCGGATCTCAGCATTTGCAAAAACAAAGATTGTTGGTTCGGTTGCCATCTGGCGTCCCCATCGGTGGTGATGGGGTGAACGTAAGCGCCACTTACTTACATGTCAACGCAAAAAGTAAGCATGTCAGATATTTTTGTAAGAGACACTTACTTTACAGGCGGCGAGAGAACCAAACCACGCGCCCGAGAATTTGGCACCTCTCCGCCTCAACGTCATAAGGCGGGAAGCGGTTGTTCTCTGACTTGATGCGTAAAGTAGGTGCGTCAAGGCCTCGCACCATCTCAACCCATTTGCAGACAACGCCGTCACCATCGAACACAACGAAGATGCCCTCCATGGCGACGTTTTTCTTGCGCATATCAACGAGGACGGTATCACCGCTGCGCAGTAGGGGTTCCATCGACTGCCCCTCGATCTCCACCACGCATAGATCTTCTGGGCGCGCACGCAGGTCTCGCGTCACGAACCCTTCTTCGAAGAACTGAGGATATCCGAGGAGACCGTCCTCCATTAAGCCGCCACCACCGGCCCCCGCGCTAACATTGAGTGAGCGTACCGGCACATATCCAGGGGCAGACGATTTGGTAAGGGATGGGAGATCGGCAGCGATCTGCTGCCCACCTTCTGAGGCGGCGATGTGCGATTGCAGGTATGAAATCACATCTTGGACTTTGTCCGGCGAAGGGAGCGAAGACCCCGCTTTCCATTGGCTTACGGCCTGACTGGTCACGCCAAACCTCTCGGCTAGGTCTTTATTTTTCACGCCTGAGCGTCGGATTGCTTCGGGAAGGGAGTCGATGGAAGGCATCCTTTCTTTCTATATCCGACCCCTCTTACAATCTATGTAAGTTGCGCTTGCATTATATGTAAGAGCCGCTTACATTCGGGGCATGGACAACGAAGCACTCGAACAGGTGATAGCAAAGGCAGGGGGTCCATCCGCCTTGGCTAAGAAATTGGGCGTCACCTCCCAAGCCGTCAGCCAGTGGAAAAGCGTTCCGGCGCGCCACGCGGCTATCGTGGCCGACATTCTGGATTGCCCGGTGCGCACATTGCTGTCCGCCCGCCGCACCCCCACGGAGGCCCGCCCATGACCCTCCCACAATTCCTCGAAATCATCATCCCCGACTGCGCTGCCGTCCGCCTGCTCGTCTGGGCGTCCGGCGTGACGCGGGCCACAAGCTCGGAGGAACGCCCATGAGCGCCCCAGCCCCCAAACCCCCGTTTTCTCTGACCGGCACCGTCTCCGCGCTCGATTTGCAGAGCATCGCCGGGCGACTTGAGCGCAAGGGAGGCAAGAAGTGAAGTCAGCAATCAGCAGACGTGAAGCCGAGCAGTTCATCGCGCTCGTCAAGTCAGGGATTTCGCAGACCAAGGCAGCGGAAAAGCTCGGCAGGTCGCAAACTGGCATGATGGACGCAGCCAGGCGCCTAGGCGTCATTTCTGAGCGCCTGCCGTGCCGTAATGACCTGTGCAAGGTCGCCCCTGAAGAGATCCTGGCAATGCACAAGTCAGGAATGGCGACCGCGGATATCGCGACGAAAGTAGGGCTCCACCCCACCACCGTCTCAGAAAAGATCAGTAAGGCGAAAGCCAAGGCGTCGGTGCCAGCGAGCCCGACCAAGCCGTGTGAAATAGCGGTTGGAAAGCCGGTTAAGGTTTCTCTGCGCGAAGACGTCAATCCGCTCGAAGCGGGTAGTAACCTCTCCTGGTCAGCACTCGGCATGGATATCGACTGGAAGCGGGCACGCGAGATGACCGCCCATCTGCGCCCACACTGACCTCATCAAATGACGACCATGACCCCCACCGCAGCCGCAAACTGCTCGACCAGACGTTGGCGCGTCTGGCCCGTAGCGTGCGGGTGCAGCACCGACCAGAGCCGGGCGGCGCGCATGATGTCGAGAGCGATCACGGGCGTATCCAACCGCTGCGTGAACCTTCTCTCATCAGCCTCGACCAGTGGCCTGTCGTGCTCGTGGGTGGTGGTCTCGTCGTCCATTCTTTGGCTGCTCCAATTCGTCCCTGACCAGACGAACCATGGAGAAAGCCGATGCGAAAATCGCGAGGGAATCACCACCGAGTTTTTCGGTGGAGGACAGGCAACATGATGGATGCCGCCACCTACGCAGACACCGTGTCCGAGATACTGCGCCGTAATTACGGCCATCTCAGGCACGCAGCGAAACAACTCGCCCGCAGCGTCGGCACCTCGCCGCGCACGGTCGAAAACTGGTTTGCCGGAATCAATGCGCCCCGAGGGGCTGAACTGATCCGGCTCATGCAACAATGTGACGATCTCCGCGACGAGATCTTCCGAATTGTGGAGGAAGGCCAATGCCCAAAGGCGTCGGCATCGACTTCGGATGGTGTGGATTTGGCCACCATTCCGGCCCCCCAAGAACATTCAGACTGGGTTTTCTATCGGTAATGCTTTTCCCGGACGGCATCGTCGCGCGCTTTGCGAGCTACGAAATCGCGCTCCAGGTGAAGCGGGAGGAGCAGCGTAAATGACCCGCTCCAACCAGATCGACGAAATCGACGTGCTGCGAATAGTAAAAGACGCTGTTTACCGCGCCGGAAGCCAAGTCAGGTTTGCGGAAAAAGCCGGTGTCAGCAAGCAGACGCTGAATAGCCAAATCCATTCCCGCGATGATCGGAACTTTACTCCTGAAGTTCTCCGGGCCGCTGGCCTGCGCCGCGTTGTGACTGTGCACTACGAGTTTATCGAGGGGGCGGAATGACGTGCATGTCCTCTACAATGAGTGGGACGAACCCACGGCAGCATGGCTGCGCGAACTCATCGATGGACGTCATCTGCCCTCCGGGTCGGTCGATACCCGGTCAATTGGAGATGTTCGGGCGGACGATCTGCGAGACTTCGACCAGTGCCACTTCTTCGCCGGCATCGGCGGGTGGCCCCTCGCCTTGCGCTGGGCAGGACTCGAAGGAACATCAGGCGTCTGGACCGGATCACCACCCTGCCAGCCCTTCTCCGTCGCTGGAAAAGGGCTTGGACAGGCTGATGAGCGGCACCTTGCCCCCGTCTGGCTCGACCTCATCCGCGAGCAAAAGCCTGTCCTCATTTTTGGGGAGCAGGTTGAAGCGGCAATTCGGGTCGGATGGCTCGATGATCTATTCGATGCGTTGGAAGGATGCGGCTACGCCTGCGGGGCGGCAGTATTGCCAGCTTGTAGCGTCGGCGCGCCGCATATCCGCAAGCGACTGTTCTTCGGAGCGGTCAGGCTGGCCGACGCCTATGGCTGGAGCTCCAGCAACGGCGACGTACAATCAGGCCGGGAACACGGATTATTCCCGCAGGGTCGAAGCCCTGTGCGGAAAGGATGTGAAGGGCCACGGGCTCAATCTGATAGGCTGGCCGACGCCGACGAAAACCGATTCAGAGCGCGGCGAGAAATACGATCCGTTCGCTCCGAACATGACGCTGAACATGGCGGCGCAACGTGCTGGGTGGCCGACGCCCCAAGCCTCGGGCGGATCGGGCGGCGGACAAGCCAAGCGAGCGATGAACCCGGATCGGTCGAACGACCTGATGGACTTCGCGATGTTGGCGGGCTGGCCGACCCCGGAAACACGCGACCACAAGGACGGGCAGGAATGCCCGAATGTGCCGCCGAACAGCCTGCTTGGCCGGGACGTGTGGAAGGCGGACCAGCCGATCCGCATCACGGCTTCTGGTCAGGCGCTGACTGGCTCGGATGCCGCGACGGCAAGTTCCGGCCAGTTGAACCCGGCACACAGCCGCTGGCTCATGGGCTATCCGCCCGAGTGGGACGCCTGCGCGGTTACGGCAATGCAATCGTGCCCCAGGTCGCGGCGCAATTCATCACGGAATTCCTCGGCGCAATCGCCGACATGCAAGACGAAGGGCTGACCCCATGACCAACGCAACCGACATGACAGGCCACAACAGCGGCATGTTTTTCGATCCTGACGCTGCTGCTGCGAACCGCGCGAGACAGGCTGCCGATCCTGAGTCCAACGTGGGCGGCATTGCCGTGGATCGCCTCCGTTCCGTGATCGAAAGAGTTGAGAGACTGGAGGAGGAGCGCAAGGCCCTCGCGGCGGACATCAAGGATATTTTCTCGGAAGCGAAAAGCGCCGGTTTCGATGTCGCAACCATCAAGAACATCATCAAGCTCCGCAAGAAAGAGCCAAACGAGATCGAAGAGCAGGAAACGCTTCTTTCGATCTATCGGAGGGCATTAGGATGCTAAAGCAATGCCTGACTTGCGGGTCCGATTTTGAGGTCGCGCCTCATTACGAAAATCACCAGCGGCGTAACGGGAGACGCGCGCCTAGTTTTTGTTCCTTAAAGTGTCACGCAAAATCTCGGAAGCGGATAGAAACAAAAGAAAGTATCTTCAATCGCGTTATTCCTGAGCCGAACTCTGGATGCTGGCTATGGATGGACGGCGCGACCTTCCTCAGAGGATATGGGCGGATTGGCAGCAAAGGCGCTCACGTCGTCTCATATCGCTTGTTTTGCGGCCCTACAGAAGATGGGCTTATCGTGCGGCATCGATGCGACAACCGGCTCTGCGTAAATCCAGACCACTTGTCGCTCGGAACCCACTTAGACAACCGGAACGACTGCGTGTCTAGGAACAGGCAGGCAACGGGAAGCAAGATCGCAAGGTCGATCTTAAACGAAGCCATGGCCGCAAAGCTCAAAGCTATATTTGAATATCCCGTAAACATCGCATCCTTGTCGCGAAAAACAGGGATCCCAAAGCAGGCATTATATCATCTGAAGGCAGGCCGCACGTGGAGGAATGTCCCATGCGAGAAATAACCTTCACCCTCACTGCGCCTTTCCCGCTGCTCAATCACAGCATCGGGCAGAGCCGGTTTGCGCTTACTGGAATGCGCCGGAAGATGGCCCGGTCTGTCGCCATGGCGTCGGCTGGTCTGCGTCCTCCTGAGCCGTTCAGCAAGGCGCACGTGCTGATCGAACGATACTCCGTGGGGTCACCGGATAATGACGGCCTCCAAGGCGGTGCAAAGTTCCTGATCGACAGCCTGACGACGCCGCGCCTTCTCAACCAGAAAAAGGCCGATGCCAAGCGGGTTGTTCGGAACAAGCGCGGTCTGGGCTTCATTGTCGATGACGCGCCGCAGTACGCCGAAATCGAGGTGATCGGCATCAAGTGCAAGCGCGCCGAACAGCGCACGGTTGTGACCATTCGCGAGGTGGTGGGATGAAAAAACCGAAGAAAAGTCGCCTCGACTGGTCAAAATTCTGGTGGAAAGACTGGCAAAATGACCTTGCTCTGAAGTCGTGTTCTTATGCTGCTCGGGGTCTCTGGATGGAGATGCTGGCGATCATGTCAACGTGCGAAAAGCGCGGGTTTTTCATGATTGCGGGGCGCGCTGTGACGCCGAAAAAACTTGCCGGTCTCACAAATGGTTCCGAGCGCGAAGTCGTCAAACTCATTGATGAGCTTAGAGAAAATGGCGTTTTCAGCGAAGATGAGACGGGCCTGATCTACAGCCGCCGCATGAAGCGGGACCAAGAGGTTATGCTTGCTGCGATCGAAAACGGGTCCAAAGGTGGCAACCCCACCCTTATCCAGAATACAGCAGAAAACTCTGACGACAGGATAAGGTGGGGGTTAACCCCCTCGGATAACCACACCCATAAACTCCAAGAAGCTAGAAGCAAGAATACCCCTATAGTCCCCACGGGGGACGCCGACACGCAGGACGACAACGGCAACTCAGGAAGCGAGACAGAGGGCCCGGCTAGGGACTTCGAAGCCTTCTGGGCGGCATACCCCCGAAAGGACGGCAAGGCATCCGCTCGGAAAGCCTACGACAAGGCCCGGCGCAAGATCGGACACGAAGCGATCATGCGGGCCGTCTCGGCGTGGCCCTTTGGCGACAACCTGCGAAACGGCCAGGACTACCGTCCTCACCCGGCCTCCTGGCTCAACGGCGAGCGATGGAACGACGAGAGCGTGACCGCCGTGGTCGCAGCCAAGCCAACGGCCTCGCAATACCCACCCGAAGTGGAAGCGGCATTCGTCGCTGCCCGCAGGGAATGGGCCCGAACCGGCTGCGAGGGAAAGCCGCCGATGCGTGATGATTTTCTTGGAGTGTCCAAGCCATGAACCAGCACATAGCCGAGCCATTTTTCATCAACCGTCAGCGCATGAACAGCACCTTCGCCGACGCGATCGTGCAAGGGGCCCTGAGCCGGGACGAGATCGAGGACGAGATCCAGGCAACAGCCAGCGCCCTGCGCCTGATCGCGGATCTGCAATTCGGGAGGAATGACCGTGAGTGAATCGATTTTCCTTCCGCCCAAGCGGTCGCTTGATACCTTCGAGGCCGAGTGCTCGGTCCTGGCGGGAGTTCTGCTCAACAGCACCATGTTCGAACTGGTCGACGACATCCTCACCCCCGAGGCCTTCACCAGCGAGGCAGTGGGAGAGCTTTACCGGATAGCGCGTGACAGGGTGCGTTCGGGCAGGCCATGCGATCCGATCACGATCCGCAGCGAGGCCGAGACAAACCCCAAGACTGCCGAATTCTGGAAAGCGTCCGCTGCTTCCATCCTGACCGCATTCGTGGGCAAGCCCGTGATGCGCGGGTATGCCAGAGCAATCGCTGACGCTGCCCTTCTCCGGTCGCTTAAGGACGAAGCCGAGACGCTGATCCTCGACGTGACCCATGCTGGCGACAAAACCGGGGCCGTGTTGGTCGAGGAATTGCAGGAGCGTCTTGAGCGCCTCGCACTGACCGGAGACACGGAACGGCAGATGAAGACCTCGGCGTCGGCAATCGATGCCATGCTAGAGGCCACAGAAGCCGCGTGGAAGGCAGGGAGCGCCCTTTCGGGTATCGATACCGGCTACGAGGGTTTGAACGACCTCCTGAGCGGCCTGAGACCGGGTGGCGTGTATGTCGTCGCGGCTCGGCCGGGCGTCGGTAAATCGTCGCTCATGCTCGGGCTGGCCATGCGTGCCGCCCAAACCTCCGGCCGGGGCCTGATCTGGTCCGGCGAAATGTCGGCCGAGGAGCTGATGAGCAAGGCAGTGGCGGGCAAGACCGGTCTTCCGGTCGATGTGGTCATGACGGGGCACTGGAAATTTGCGAACGGCGAGCGGCGGCCGGTATCGCGTGAAGAAATGGATCGGATCGTCTCGGCCGGAATGGCAGCCCGTGATATCCCGATGATGGTCGACGACCGGGGAGGCGCGACCGTGCAGCAGATCCTCACTCGGGCACGGCGCATGAAGCGCCAGAAGCAGGGGCTGGCGTTCATCGCGCTCGACTACCTGCAACTCATGGAGGCGAGCGCAGCCGTGAAGCGATCGGGCAACCGCACGGCCGAAGTGACCGAGATCAGCCGCGACGTGGCCCGCATGGCTCGCGAACTGAACGTTCCGGTGATCGCTCTCTCCCAGCTCAACCGGCAATCCGAGAACCGCGAAGACCGCCGCCCCTCCCTTGCCGATATCCGCGACAGTGGCGCGATCGAACAGGACGCCCGGTGTGTGATGGCGCTCTATCGCGAGGAAATGGCGCTGCGGTTGCGCGTGGGGGCAGACGGGCAAGTCAGCCGGAACAGCGGCGAGAGCGATGCAGCCTACGAGAAACGCGCCGCCGAAGTGACCGAGCGACTGGCGAAATCGGCGGGTACGGCCGAAGTGATCGTGCTCAAAAACCGAGGCGGCCGGACCGGCATCGTCGGGATGCAATTCGACGGGCCCTCGACCTGGTTCCGAGGCGACGACGAGCGCCAGAGTGACCCGGCATGGTGAGCGAGGAAAGCATGAAAAACCCAGCAAAACCGGGCGTTTCCGGTACCAACGGGACTCGGGGTGTGGTAGGATCGGGCATGAGCGAAACTACGAAACGCACCCTCGGCGCGGACATGATCGATCTCAGCGTGCCATGGGCCAAGCGCATAGACCCGGCGCACCTCGCAGCGCGACCCGTGGATCAGCAGGCTATGAGAGCATCGACGTTTGGCGCTGAGGGCGGTGCAGAGCGTGAGACGACAAACTCACCGGCGGAAATCGGAGGGGGCTGTACGGGGCGGAAAAGCGTCCTAGCGCGATGGTTCCTTTGGGTAACTCATTTTGCTGGTGCGCTCCTCTTGGTCTTCGATTTGGGCCTGATATTCGGCTTGCTGGCATACGCTACATGCGCCTCCTTAGGGTTCCTGATCGGCAGATTGTGGATCATGGGGCGGCCACGCGCTTCTGGTGGGGGAGTGAAGCGATGACGCAGGATAACAAGGCTATTTTCTGGAAATGGGCTCTTCTGGCAGTCAAATGCGCGGCCTTAGTCTTGGCTTTCGCCCCGATGGTCTTCGTTGCGTTGTGGATCGATCGCAAAGAAGGACCGCTGTGCGCAGTCATATCCGTGACGATCAGCGCTGCGATATCGTGGTATCTATGGCCGCCAGTGGTTGTGCGCAGGCTTGGTTCTGGTGGGAAGAGGGTTTGATTGAGCTTATCGTCGCAGTAGTGGTGCTCCTTGTGCCAACCTGCGCCCGATTCATGCGAGGGCGTCAATGAAACTCTCAGCCCGATAGCGATAAAACCCGACGAGGGAGGGCGATCAAACCGAAAGCACATCCATCGACACGCCAAGCGCAACTGCCAGTTTCCTGATCGCATCGACGCTGCCAGGCTTTTTCCCCTTCTCGATCTCGTTCAGATAGGTCTTGCTGATGCCCGCCAACGTCGCAAGAGCGGCCTGCGTCAGGCCTTTTCGTTCACGTAGGATCGTCAGTGCAGGCACATCATCCAGAACCATCCGGCGCGTCTCATCCGCCGTAAAGGTGACTCGCTCGGAAAGGCCTCGCTCTGACGCCGCAATCGCCTTGCGGTCCTGCTGATCATCGAGCCGGTCGAGCAGGCTTTCCCAATCGCCACGGCTCACCGTCACTGTTATCCGGCGTCTGGCTCAGGATGGTAATCTCGCTCATCGGTAAATCTCCCCTCGCTTGTTGACCGCAACAACCTCGATTGCCGTTCTCATCCTACGGTGCGTCCATAATTGAGGGCAAAGCGGTTTTCGTGTTAAAATCGCAATAATATCACCAAAAAACGTTAGATTGTAACGTTTCGTTAATCAGCAACAAGCGCACTGCCTCTTCCATGTCGAAGAGGCTTCTAATGCGCGCACACCATTTTGCCACCGCGATAATACTCACCCTTTGTTTGTGCTCTTGTCACAAGAAGCCCGAACACACTGCGGACCTGAGCCTGAAAAGCGTTAATTGTTACTCCTCCGATAAATCTAGTCTTTGCGCCGAAAAAGACGGCATTGGCAGCTTCGAAATTGCAGAGATCCCCGAGGAGTATCGAGATCAGTTTTTGAGTGAATGCGGATCGAACCTTCCGTGCGATGTGGTGCTAACAGCTGACCAAGAAGAAAAAATTAGCAGGCATATTTGCAAAATCGTTCGGGTTTCCTGGAAGGTTATCGGGTGATAGCTGTAGGGCTAAGATCCTCGCATGGGATTACCGCCGACCTTTTTGCTATTTTTAAAATATTGTCGAATCGCAATAATTAACTTTGCGTCCGTTACAAAAGGGCGTAAGCGCCCGGCCATGACGAAATCTGTCCTCCTCTACTGCGTGACTGCCTTCGCCTGGGCAACCTCCTGCATCTTGCAGTTCCTCGATCTCGAGGGAACGTGTCAGTTGCAGGACAGAGTGCTTTTCATAGCTGACCTGCTACTTGTCGCCTGTATTTTGGCGCTTCTCGCGAAGCTGGTTCTACCCCGGAAAACACGTACGTCCGTCTGACCGCTGATATTAGGCCACCCTAAATGCGGATATGTTGTGTACATCGGGGGTGGTTTTTGCGATAATCGGGGTATGACGACAGCCCCGAAAATCCACGAAACTGTTGCTCAAATGGCGAGGCCGAAAGCGGGCAGACGCCCATCGGCTCCGAGGTACGAAACGGGGCTCACCGCGACCATAGAGCGGATGGCGAAAGCGGATTATTGCGGGGCGGTGGGGAGCAGGAAAAAATGCGACCATCTGCTTAACCTGAGGAAAGCGGGCGAGCTGGACTCCGAGGCGGAAACGCAAGCCATACGGTGGCGCAACGACTACGAATTCGGCGCCTACGGCTATGCTGATTTCATGGGCGGCCCCCTGCCCGATGATTACATCAAGGGCGACCCTATTACCTTTGCGACATCTCGCGGATATGCGAGCGAGCGTGTCGGCCTGGTTCGCGACAGCCTCGGGGTTGATGCTCACAATTTCCTCGTGCAGCTTCTATCTGACGACCTGTCATTCGCCGAAATAGCCCGAAGGATGTTCCCGACGCTCAACAAGACCAATGCCGACAAAGCGGTGCGGCAGCGGGCGGTTATTCTGCTGCAGATACTCCCGAACGCCTACAAGGCAGCGCGCAGGGTGCAGTGGGAACGCAAGGAGCGGGTTGGCAAATAACGCTGTACATTGGCCATGCTGCGGGATACTATTTGCTAAATCCACAAATTTGCGCGGTTTACAATGCCTCCTCAATCGGCTCGATTGTTGGTTGGCGATATCGTGCAATTTGGCGGCGCTCGGTTTGTCGTTATCGGCGCATCTGACAGCAGTGCGGTGATCTGCGAAATTATTGGCCCAGCTTCAGATCGGCATCGCGCTGATATTCACCTGAATTGGCCCGAGACCCTTTTAATGGGTGTGCCGACGCAGAGCATCGTCCGATGCTCGCCGCGTCTTTTTCGTCATTCCCATCGGCTGCGCAAAACCGGCGCTGCGATTGACGATCTGGCGAGACGCGTCCGAGCGCGGGCTTTGGCTGAGATCGAAACGCAAAGGTTAGAGGACGCATGGCTTTTTGCTCGGCGTCTTTGTGGCTGAGCGCGGGCCGGTCATATCAATCAACAGGAGGGTTTCTTCATGGCGGACCTTACGCCAAAACAGGCGCGGTTCGTTGAAGAGTACCTCGTTGATCTCAACGCGACACAGGCCGCGACCCGAGCCGGATATAGCGCGAAGACCGCTGAGCAGCAGGCTTCGCGCCTCTTGGTGAATGTTAAGGTAGCAGCGGCGATTTCAGCAGCGCAGGCCAGGCGCTCCAAGCGGACAGAGATCACTCAGGACCGCGTACTCCAGGAACTGGCAAAACTCGGGTTTGGGGATATTCGCGATATCTTCGCAGAAGACGGTTCGCTTAAGCATCCAAACAGCATGGACGCCGATGCTGCGGCGCGCATTTCCTCGATCGAAGTTGTCGTCCGGCCAGTTCCAGGCACTCAGGGCCAAGAGGTCGAGCATGTCGCCAAAATAAAGGCGTGGGACAAGCTCGGTGCGCTCACCCAGATCGGGCGACACCTCGGCATGTTCAAAGACAAGATCGAAACAACTGGCGAGATCGCCATCACCATCACACCGGATGACAGCGCGCTTTGAAGCATGGTCGCAACGCTCAATCCCGCTCAGGCCGAGGCAAACCGGCTTCTGGGCTCGCCTGCGACGCATATCCTGCTGCGCGGTGGGTCGCGGTCTGGCAAGACGTTTCTGCTCGTGCGGGCAATCGTTATCCGCGCCGTCATGGCGCCAGGATCACGGCACGGTATTTTTAGGCACAGGTTCAACGCGCTGAAGCACACGATCATCGGCGACACTTTTCCGAAGGTGATGCGGCTTTGCTTTCCTGAGCTACCCTACACACTCAATCGGACGGACTGGTTTGTGAGCCTGCCCAACGGCTCCGAGATCCTATTTCACGGGCTTGATAGCTCCGACCGAACCGAAAAAATCCTCGGGCTCGAATTTGCGACGGTCTATCTGAACGAAGCGAGCCAGATCAGCTATGGCGCTCGCAACATGCTCCTGACGCGCCTAGCGCAGAAAACGAAGCTGGTCGCCAAGGAATATATCGACGCTAATCCGCCGACGACCTCACATTGGCTCTACAGCCTGTTTGAACGCAGGATCGAGCCAAAGGGCGGAGAGCCCCTGCCCGATCCGGCGTCTTATGCGACAATGCAGATCAACCCGGACGCGAACCGGGACAATCTCTCGCCTGAGTATCTCGCCCAGCTGGAGGCATTGCCTGAAAAAGAGCGTCAACGCTTTCTGTTCGGGAATTATCAGACGGCGATTGACGGCGCACTCTGGACGCTGGATCGGATCAAGCGGGCCTCTATGGTCACTGACGCGGATCGCGCCACCATCCTCTCGGATATGCGTCGTATCGTCGTCGCGGTCGATCCCTCTGGCTGTTCGGGTCAAGAAGACTACCGATCCGACGAGATTGGCATTTCGGTCTGCGGCATTGATCGCGAAGGCTGCGGCCATGTGCTGGCTGACTTGACCTGCCGCGCTGGGCCTGCAGGCTGGGCAAAGGTTGCGCTCGATGCGCTCGACCTCTGGAAAGCCGACCGGATCATCGCCGAACGCAATTTTGGCGGCGCGATGGTCGAGCAGACAATACGATCACTCAGGGCAACCGCACCGATCAAGATGGTGACGGCTTCTCGCGGCAAATACGCCCGCGCTGAACCGATTGCCGCACTCTACGAGCAAGGCAAGGTCACGCATCACGGGCGCTTTCCCGATCTCGAGGATCAGATGTGCCAGTTCTCGGCCTCTGGTTTCCAAGGCGCTCGCTCGCCTGACCGGGCGGACGCGCTGGTCTGGGCACTGACGGAACTGATGCTCGAAAAACAAAGCGCCCCGGCTGCATGGGCGCCTGCTCCACCTATCTTTGGACGATAAGGCAATCGCATGGACTGGCAGTCTCTCAGGGCGCGCTATGATACGCAGCTGGGCTTGCCTGCGCGAGCGGCTCGCCTGCTGGGCTTTGGCCGCGTTCTGGACGGTACACTCTATGACGTGCTGCCACATGATTTTTGCGAAGAGTATTCGGGGGCCGGGGAATATATCCCCCTTTCCCGCCGCCGCCCCTCGGTGCGTACCAACCTCTGCCGGACGGTAGTTGACGACAGCGTGTCTCTGCTTTTCGGCGATACTCACTGGCCGAGTTTCAAGGTCACAGCCCAGAAGACGAGCGAGGCGCTCAACGCTTTCGCGCGCTGCGTCAGTCTTCGCCCGCTGATGGTCGAGGCTGCAACACGCGGTTCGGTCGGATCGGCCGCTATCCTGATCGAAGCGGTTGAAGGTCAGTTGGCGCCGACGCTGCTCGAGGCGGCCTATCTCACGCCGCAATGGGACGCTCTGGGGCGCCTTGTCTCGGTTCGGGAGCGGTACATTGTCTCGGGCAAGGATCTTGCTGCGTCGGGGTATGCGATCCCGGATGACATGCAGGGTACGCAATATTGGTGGCAACGGTCATGGACGACGCAGGATTGCGAGATCATGCAACCTCATCCGGTCGCTGATACCAAGGCGCCTGCCGTCGATGAGAAGCGATCAAGCAGGCACGGACTCGGCTTCGTGCCGATCGTCTGGATCAAGAATCTTGGCGGCGCGTCTGGCGACATAGACGGCGCCTGCACATTCGAGCGTGCAATCGATACCGTCATCGAGGCCGATTACCTGCTCTCTCAGGGTGGTCGCGGCCTGCGATACGCGTCCGATCCGACGCTCGTGCTCAAGGCGGGCTCTGACCACTCAGGAGCCCCGGCGCGACAGGGTGGTGCTGCCTCGGCTTTAACCCTGCCGCCTGACGGCGACGCCAAGCTGCTCGAGATCAACGGTGCGGCGGCTGATGCGGTCCTGACCCATTACCGGGAGTTGCGGGCGCTTGTGCTCGAGCAGCTGCACGGCAACCGAGCGCATGCGGACAAGATATCCGCAGCGCAGTCCGGACGAGCCATGGAGATGATGTGTCTGCCGCTCATCTGGCTGACAGATCGGCTCAGGCAGTCCTACGGTGAGGGCGGGCTGCTTTGTCTGCTTCGTATGGTCTGTCAGTTTTCCGCCGCTCTGGCTGATGGCGTGTTGATCAATGGCGAGCGATTCAAGGATCTCGATCCTGCTGGTCTCTGCCTGCATTGGCCGCCCTGGTTCGATCCGACCGAACCTGAATTGCTGGCGCTGGCCCAAGGGCTCGTGACGGCAGTGGATGGCGGGCTGATCGCAAACCAGACCGCTTGCATGATCTACGCTGCCCGGATTGGCGTCGCCGACGCATCCGAGGAATGGGCGAAAATTAAGGAAGAAATTGCGAATGGTGAGCGCGTGGCCAAGCCCGCCGACACGGTTCGCAAGGATGCCACCACAGGCAAGACGCTCTCGCATCAGGTCGAGGCGTAAACGCGGCTGATGCCGCACCCCGAAAGAGAGACAGATGTCTGAACCGACCGAAATCGACCCGAACACCGTTCGGGAGCTTGAGCGCGCACGTGCTGATCTCAAGACGCTGCGTGCCGAACTCAAGGGCGTGCAGGAAGACGCCGACCGCGCCCGCAAGGAGCGTGATGGCTTCAAGGGCCAGATGGAGAAGCAGCGCGCAGAGCATGACGCCAAGCTGGCGGAAGCAACCTCTGCAAATGACGCTCTCCGCGCCGAAAACGAAACGGCGATGACCGAACTGCGCTCGGCAGGCGACAAGGCCCTGATGCACGCGAAGGCCGAGGCAATCGCGACCCGTCTGGGTGCGCATGATCCGGCTGATGTGGTGCGCCTGCTCGATCTCTCTGCCGTCAAGCGCGGCGAGGACGGCACGTTCGAAGGGCTGTCCGACGCCCTCGAAGCCGCCAAGGAGAGCAAGGCCTATCTGTTCGGTGAGCCGCCCAAGACCGGCGCCGAGCAAGGCACGACCCGTACCGCTCCTGCGCCGCAGCCGGGCAAGCCTGAGCCGGTCAACGCCCGCACAATGGCGACGCAGGATTACGAGGCGAATAAGCGCCAGTTCCTCGCGTCCTGACAATCCCTTTCCCCGCCTGGCTGATGCTGGGCGCGACCGTGCCTGATGGCGCAATTCCCCTCCCCAGCATCATGAGAGTGCAATGAGCATCACGAATTTTCCGCTGCAGCTTCAGGCAGCCATCCAGCAGGGCTACCTTGCCCGCGAATTCCAGGACGGCCTGACTTCCAAGCTCGGCTTTCGTCAGATCGCAGACCGCGAAAACGTCTCGGCTGGCATCGGTGAAACGATCACCAAGACGCGCAAGAGCCTGAAGACGCCGGTTACGGAACCGCTGAACCCGGCCTCGAACACGAATTTCGATAACGGCCTGACAGCGACCGGATGGGGTGTCGAGCAGTACACGCTCACGCTGAACCAGTACGGCGACACGACCGATCTGAACATGGTCACGTCGCTTGCCGGTATCGCAAGCCAGTTCCTCGCCAACGCCCACACCAACGGCATTCAGGCGATGCAGTCGCTTGATCGTCTCGCTCGCAATGCCCTGTTCGGTGGTGCGATGAACGGTGTCGGCGGATACCTGGGTGGTAACACCCGCGTTTCCACGACACTCGGCGCTGCCGGAACCACGATCAGCGTGGACGACATCCGTGGATTCCAGCGCATCATCTACAATGGTCAGGTGACACCGATCGGCAGCGGCTCCGGCATGACGATCACGATCGGCGCCAATGCTTACACGCTCGTGAGCGTCTCCGCCGACGCAACCAATACCTCGACCGCTCCGGGCGGCATTTCTGGCACTCTGACCGTATCTGGCAACAACATCGCCGTTGCTGATGGCACGGCAGGCAATGCTGTTGTCTCGTCCGTCGCCCCGAACGTAATCCGCCCGAATGGGCGCCCCACGACCGCAGCTCTCGCTGCTGGCGATACGTTGGGCATCCAGAACGTACTGGCCGCTGTCGCAGCCCTGCGCCGCAATAACGTCCCGGCCATCAATGGCGCATACAACTGCTATCTGGACGATCTTCAGTTGCTCGGCCTCTTCCGCGATGCCGACTTCAAATACCTCTATCGTGGCGCATATGGATCGGAAGAGTATCGGTCGGGTCAGGTGATCGAACTGCTCGGCGTGCGCTTCATTCCGACGACAGAGGCTCCCCAGCAGGCGGCAATCAACGCTGCGGCAGGTCCGATTCACCGTGCGATCGTGCTGGGCCAGGGTGCGCTGGTCGAGGGCAACTTCGCAGGCACCGGCTACTCTGACATCCCCGGCGTCGATACGGCCCTGCTCGAGATGATCGACGGCGTGGCTATGGTCACTCGTGAGCCGCTGGACCGTCTGCGCCAGATCATCGCGCAGTCGTGGTACTGGATCGGCGGCTTCGCCCTGCCGACCGACATGACGGCCAATGCCTCGATCATTCCGACCGCCACGAACAGCTATCTGAAGCGCGGCGTGGTGATCGAGAGCCTTGGCACGGATGGCCTGACTGCCTGATGGCACGGCGTCCGCGCAATCTGTCAGAGCATGGGGAGGCGTCGGAAACGGTGCTTCCTCAGCCTCAGGCCATTCGCCTGACCGCGCCACACGGCTTTATCGAGAGCGTCCATAACAAGGGCGTCTTTCACTGGCCTGCTGGCGAGGTTGTCACCAATCCCGCCACGGTTGCGCTCCTGATCGAGCGCGGTGCGTCCTGGGAGATTGTGGAATGTCAGGATCTCTGACCCCCATTCCGGCGCCGACTTTTGCGACCGGGCCGCTCACCATTGATGAACTGGTCATGTGCCGCCGCTTCATGGGTTATCCGGCGCTTGGCGGCATCAGTTCGGGTGAGCAGTCGTGGCGCTTTTTCGCAGCCTACGGGTTCAACGAGTGGCGCTTCCAGAACATGTCACCCGCCGAACTGGCACAGGTCCGATCGTATCTGACCAATTGCGAAAGTCTCGAGCAGGCGATCTACGGCGCCGGGGATAACCTCGATACCGATCAGGCCGCCGTCTGGACGCGCAATCGTTCCGAGGTCTCCGACCGGATAGCCCTTTACAATTACTGGCGTCAGCAGCTTTGCGCGTTCTTCGGTGCCCCTATCGGCCCCGGTGTTTACGGGCAGGCGGGGCGCATCATCGTTTGAGGTCGAGAATGGACTATAAAGACGATCCCATCATCACGAATGCCAATGGCTTCGCCCTGCCTCGCATTGGCTGGGCGCTGGTCGAGGACGGCGTAATACGCGCAGTCGTTCATACCTATGACGACCACGCCGGGCCTTTCGAGGGTGCGCCGGTTGCTATGGCTGGTCAGGTGCCTCTCACTGGGCGATGCGCCCTCAAGGTGACAGGGACGGGTGCGATGGTCGGCCATCTGGTCGATCGCAACGGCAATGTGTCGGCCTCTGGCGGTCGCGATGCGGCCCTTGGTGACGACATGGCGGCCTATCACGACACTTGGCCCGAGCCGGTTGCAGCGGCGGCACCCAGTGCAGAGCCGGGACAACTGCCTACAGAACTGCCGCCGCCTGACAAGCCTGAAGAGTAAGCGCCATGCCCCCACTCAACCAAGGTGTCTGCCTGTCTGCTATCCAACGCCACGTAGCGCGCGGATACGGGCAGGCCGCAAAGCGCCTTGGGTCAGTGGCGCAGCAATACCGGCCATCCTGTCTGACGATGCCCTGCGAGCCCGATCCTTATGCGCTCGTGATGGCGACGTTCAACGATGACCCGGAATTTGCGTTCCGGCGTCCCGTCCAGTGGGGCAAGCCGGTCGCGTATGGCCTTTTCGATACGACCGATGTCGCGCCGGGCGATGTGTTCTTGCTGCCGAACGAGGGCACGTTCTTCATCACACGGTTCGAGCCTTTCCGGCCAGCACAGGCCATTCTGAGCAATGCGACGGTCACTCTATCGGGCGCACCGGGTGCAGGGTCAGGGCCATCCTCAGGAGGCACCTCCTGCCCGCTGGCTGGGTATCAGCCGGGATACGGCGGAGCGACGGCGGGGAATGTGAGGTTGGCCACCGGCTGGCCAGCGTGGATCGGCGAGCCTGGGCGCGGCTACGTGCCTCAGACCGGAACACCGGGCGCGCTTCCAGCCTCTGCACTTCTCATGCGGCTACCGGTCATGCCCGACTTCTCCCCGACCGCCTATATGACGGTCGCGACCCAGGCAGGGCAGTCCTACACAATCACCGGCGTTGCTTCTTCACAATATGGGCATGAATGCCTGATGGTCACGCAGCAGGTCTGACATGCCCGATATCTCAAGCGTCGCGTCTGGGCTGGCTCAACTTTGTTCAAGCCTGCTTTACCCGAACGGCACGAATGCGATCTCCCTATCGGGTCGCCGGACGATCATTCAGCGCGGGTGGCTGACCGAGGCCGTCATGTCGAGCATTTGCGGGCCGCATACCGGGACCGATTATGTGCTCGTCATGCCGGTGCAGGGCGCATACCGAACCATTCCAGAGCCTCTGGGCTGGCCGTGGGAGACAGGACCGATTACGGCACCTACCGTGTCGCTGATCGTCGAGGGTAACACCGCAACGGTCTCGATCGCTGCGGGTTCGGTGCCGAGCGGCAATGTCGGAGTTCAGGTTCGCACCGATGCGAACGCGCCATTCCCCGACCGCCTTGCTGCTGTCCACGCGGTGCAGCCACCAGACACGCCCGAAACGATTGCATCTGCTCTGGCCGCCTTCTTCCCAGACGCAACGACGCAAGGGCCGACACTCACCATCCCGCACGCGATTGGACTGACACCGGCGACGGGCGGGACCGGCACGACGACGCGGATCACCCGCCGTCAGCAGCAACTCTTCCTGGTCACGCTCTGGTCGGGTTCGCCTGATGGACGCGATGCGCTCGGCTCGGCCCTCGATGGGGCGCTATCGAGCGTTACGTGGTTTGCTGCCTCGGACGGGGCGCAGTGCCAGCTCAAATTCGCCGGGTCCGCTGACATCGACACGATGCAGGCCCAGAGCCTCTACCGGCGTGATATGCGCTTCAACGTGATTTACGACACCACGCAGACCCAGGCCGCAGCGCAGATGCTCTTTGGCGCGGGTGTGGTGCATGTCCAGACGCCTGCTGGCCCTGTGATCCAGACATTCGGGTCTGTCGTCCCTGACAGCCTGCAATGATGCCTCCTGAGGGACGGCACTGACGCCCCTCGCCTCTTTCTCACTCACCCTTCGAGGATAATTCATGAGCGGCACAACCACGCTATCGAGCGGGGGCAGCGGGGCTGCGTCTGCCGATCAGGCGACCACTCCGACCCTTTCTGGCGCGACTGCCACCAAGGCAGCGGCCGTCAGTCGGGCGCCTGACTACGCCTATATCCCCCGCGAGCCCCTGACCGTGCTCGGCAAGGATTGCCCGGCTTTTGCGCCGATCACCGACGCTGCGACGATCGCTGAAATCGAGGCGACCGGGCAGGTCAATCACTGCACGCGGGTCAGTGCCGCATCCCTTGGAGGCTGATAAATGTCGAGGATCTATCAAAGCGGTCAGTTGAACACGACCGCACTTACCGTGCCCGATCTCTATGTCTCGATCGTGCAGCCGCAAACGCTGCTCAATGGCGTGACATCGGGACGCGTGGGCATTGTCGGCACCGCCTCGTGGGGCCCGGTCAACACGCCTGTCATTATCGGCGGTATGGGCGACTATCTCGCAGCATTTGGCCCCAAGCAGGCCGCCGCAACCGATCTGGGGTTGGCGGTCAATATCGCGTCGCTGCAAGGCGCCTCTGACTTCCGCTGTGTGCGTGTGACCGATGGAACGGATACAGCCGCCACGGGATCTCTGACGGGCTTGCTGAACCTCACGGCGCGATACACCGGCACATCGGGCAACGCCCTGTCGATGACGGTGCAGAAGACTGCCACGCAGTATCAGGTCACGCTCAGCGCGCTGTTTGCCCAGACCGCCGAGGTCTATTCGGTCGCCATCCAGAGCAGTGTTTTGGCCTCGATGCAGTCGATTGTCAGTGCGGTGAATGCAGCGAGCAAGCTGGCCATCCTCTCCGCTGTAGCATCGCCCGGTGCAGAGCCGACCTATCCGGCGACCGCCACTCTTACGGGCGGCACCAATGGCAGTGCACCGGGCACGACCGCTTTCGTCGGCTCGGATGGGTCTGTGTCCGGCGCCGGGACGGGCATGTACGCCCTGCGCGGTCAGGGCTGCGCCTTGGGCGTGCTGCATGGCCTGACCGACACGAGCACCTTCTCGACGCAGGCGGCGTTCGGCCTCGGTGAAGGCGTTTACATGGTCGGCAGCATGTCAGCCGGCATGAGCGTTTCCGCTGCGGTCTCGGCTATGGCCGCCTCAGGTGGCGCCTCCTACGCGCTCAAGGTCATGCACGGCGACTGGCTGTGGTGGAACGATGACACGAACGGGCTGATGCTTGCGCCCCCGCAGGCTTTTGCGGCTGGCGTGATCGCCAATCTGGGTCCGCAGAATGCCAGCCTGAACAAGCAGCTTGCAGGCATTGCCGGAAGTCAGAAGGCGGGGCAGACCAGCGCGGGCGGTACGACGACCTACTCGACGGCAGAGCTTTCCGCCCTGATCGGTGCCGGTCTGGACGTGATTGCCAACCCCGCGCCGGGCGGTGCCTATTGGGCGTGCCGATCGGGCCACAACACCAGCCTGACGGCCACCGTGCAGTCCGACAGCTACACGCGCATGACCAACTGCCTTGCCACGACGCTGGCAGGCGGCATGGGCGTTTATGTGGGCGCTGTCGTCAACGACACACTGTTTGCCGAGATCCGCGCGACCATTCTCGGGCTCTTGTCCGGCATGTTGGGTCAGGGTCAGTTGGCGACGGTGAATGGCGCCCTGCCCTACACCGTGATCTGTGATCGCACGAACAACCCTGTCACCCGCGCTGCACTCGGCTACGTTCAGGCCGATATCGCCGTGCAGTACCAGGGGATCAACGAGAAATTCATTCTCAACCTTCAGGGCGGCGCCTCGGTGCAGATCGCCTCGGCTAGCGGGAGCGTCTGATGGCCAACATGTTCAATGTCGGGCGGGATTGCCAGGTCGTCCTGCTCTGGAACGGCACCAGGATCAATATGCCGATTGTTACTGGCTTCCAGAGCCAGCAACAGACCCATCAGGTCAACAGCACGCCGCTCAACTCGCCTCCCATCTTCACGGATATCGAGAACGGCTGGCGCGGTCAGTTCGACGTGGACCGCAGTTCTGCCGATCTGGACAGCCTTATCGCTGCGAAAGAGGCCGCGTTCTGGAACGCTGGCACGATCGGTCAAGGGACCATCTATCAGTACATCACCGAAAAGGATGGCTCCACGACGACATGGGAGTACGCGGGTTGCACGGTCAGGCTCTCGGATGCCGGTCGCTGGCAATCTGAAAATAAGACCTCCCAGCGCCTCGAATTCAACGCCAGCACAAGGACGAAAATCTCGTGACCGATACCATCAAAGACGCCAAGGGGCGTGAAATCGAGGTGCGTGAAGTTGTCGGGAGCGCCATGTCCCGCCTGGCACGCCTCAGTGGCGAGGCATTCGGCGCCAATCTCTGGACCACGGCCACGATTGCCCGAGCGAGCGTCGTCTCGATTGATGGTGTTCCCCTGCCGCCGCGCATTTCGTCGCTCAACGACATCGACGGCCTGTGGGACAGCGTGGATGCGGAGGCGGCTTCGGCTGCGATCGAGTGGATGCAGGCCCGTCAGGAAAAGGCTGTTGAAGAGGCAAAAAACTCTTCGGCGCCCCAGGCTTCCGAGACCGGCTCTGGCTCGTAAAGAATGGGGTGCCTTACCTCACGGCAACTGAAGAACTGACCGACGCCGAGGTCATGGCCCACGCGATTGCCTTCTCTGAAATGGAGGGCAATCGCTTCGATTGGGACCAGATGCAATTCGAGAGGCGCGACGATGCGTGATTTCACCCCCGAGGCCTTTGCCGCCTTTCTGGGTGAGGCCGCGCTTGCGGTAGAACATCGCACCCGGAGCGCGCTCGAGGAAGCCGCCCGCATTGTCGAGCGTGAAGCCAAGGCCGAGATCGGCCATTACCAGGAACAGGCAGGCCCATTCGTTCCATGGGCCGAACTGGCGGATGGGACCAAGGATGATCGTGTTCGCCAAGGCTACTCCGAGAATGACCCTGGCCTGCGCTCCGGCACGATGCGTGACAGTATCAACCACCGGGTTGAGGGCTCCGAAGCCCATATCGGCTCAGACGATCAAAACCTCGTCTATTTTGAGCTTGGGACTGACAAGCAGCCTCCTCGCACGGTTCTGGCCGGGGCTCTCATCAGGAAGACCGACGAGGTGGTAGAGACTCTTGGACGGCGCTTTGTTGCCAGCCTGACTGGTGATGGAGTGGCGAATGGGGCTTTGCCGCTGGATGGGGAATAGAAATAGTAAATCCCTTACTGCAATATCCGGCGTTGCGTCCGTCTTCCCCTTATCCCCCGTGACGTGCCACTCTCTCATCAGAGGAGAGCGCCATGACGATTGGAAAACATCTTGTGCTGGCAGCTATTGCATTGCTGCCATCTTTCACCGGAATGCACGCCTACGGTGCGGAAGCTCCGAGCGGTGCCAAGTCAGTCCAAGATTATCTTGTCGATTTTCAAGACTTGAAGAAAGGGACCAAGGTCATCGTAGGACCGGGCCGCTTCGCCTGCGTGGGCGGAAGCCTCTGTTACCTTTACGATGTGGAGCAACTAAACAACTATCTTGTTATTGATATATCGGGGTTGAGTCGTGATGATCGCAAAGAGATCATCGGGGGCAGTCCGGTTACGGGCGCGCTGCACTACCTATCGATAACATCAGGACAAGTTGCAGGGATGCCCGGTGGGAAGGTGCTTAGCATAGTTCAATGATCCGTTGATCAAAACGCTACAGCAACATCCTGTAAGTTCATATACCGCTATTGATCGTGCGGCGTAAACTGGGCGGCGCGCCCTGCCGCAGATCATCCCCCACTCAGCCACTGCGCGACACCACCATGATGCGAGCATGTGCCCCTGTGGTGGAGGCTAAAAGAATACGAGCCGTCGCCGCACTTGGCCGACGCTCCGGCTGGAATGCCTCCCCCCACCACATGCGCAGGTGAATGGACCCGCTTTCCATCCGAGTTCGTATAGTGCTCATGCTCTTGCAGCTGCGCCTCAGAGGGCTCTGGCCTGCTGGTCTGAGCGGCAGGCTGGTGTTGGCCTGTTTTATCGAATGCGTTGGCTGGAGCGGACAGGCCAATTGCTGAAATACAAACAGCTGTCAGGAATAATGAGCGAATCATGCGAAAGGCCTCTCACGGTTTGTGAAAGACCTTAGTGGTTAGGCGTTTCTTAATTGCTAACTCTGGCCACCGGAGCGGGCATGTACGTCGCTGCACGGTTTTCCGTTGACTAGGCGTTCGCGATTAGAGAAATTCTGGCGTGCGCTGCTCTCTAGCCGCAAGGCAGTTCAGCATCTAAGACCTTCCTAGAAGGCCGTCGCGCGGCTGGGCAAGGCTTGCCAACGCGACGTGGAGAGGGCTGCGGGCGCAGTCCGCGAATTGGCCATTCGCGCGCTCGAGGGCAGACCGATGCCTAATGCGCGGGCGACAGAGGACTGAATTTTCAGAATCTAACTTCTCAATTGCGGCACTGATTATAGAAAATTAAAAAAATATGTTGTCGATATTCATTCAATCGCTGGAATACTAAGGATTTCGAGCGGACCTGACCCTGTCAATCGATAGTACTATTGATGGTAATCCGCTTTTCCCGACTCTTCTGCGATTGGAGCGATATGGTAAAAATAATCGTACTCTCGGAGCCGGTTAAGGCGGTATGGAGGTCAAGCCAGTTTGACCAAAAAGTCTCTCCGGCGGCGAGAGCTTTGTAAAGGGTAATATTTTTTACTCTTTTATCTTGTATTTGACCTCTTTCGACGAAGAATAAATTAGCAGGACGTTTTATCCGAACGGACCTTAATACGATGGTCCGGGTTGTGGGGTTATATATGCGAACCTTGAGTGAGCCAGTGGTCATTCGTCCTATTTTTGCGCCAGTATGATTTTTCTGAAGATCGTATTCGATTGAAGCCTCTATTTCCGGCAGCCAGGACGCGCGCCGATCCCTCAGCTGCATACAAGCCAATGGTGCGGTAATTACGGACACCGAAGCACTCAACATAGCGCCGACCGCTTGTATGATATCTGTAGCCTGTGACATGCGTTTAGGTCAGCAGCGGGATGGGTTTCGAGTCAATGGGCGGGGAGGAAGGATGTTGCAAGCAAGCGTTCCTTACTCTTTGAATGATCGCAGTCTATCCTCTAGAATCTTAACCTTTTTGTGCAAATCTTCTGCTTCTGCGTCAGTTTCCTGAATTCTTTTTATTAGGAACTTTCTGTAATTATAGGTATCTCTATCTTCGTTTCCTTCACAGTTGGCAATATCTCTCGAAAAATTCGATATATCATCATTTAAAGAAGTTATTCTATGCCATAAAAAATTGATTTCTTTTTCTAGATTTGTCTTGCTTTCGTCATGATTAAATGGCGACGGCTTGTATCCCGTTGGAAGCTGAGCGAGCGCATCTTCTAGAAGGTCAATGATCGCTTGATTCATCGACGTTCCCATCGTCTGAGCATGCCGACTAACCTGCTCCTTGAGAAAAGGGGGGAGTCGTATTTTCATCTGTGGGTCGCTGGCAGCCATAAAATGGACCATGGACCACATTCTAAGTTGCATCAATAAACCATATATGGTTCATTCTTGTGGTCCATTAGGACCAAGGGGAAACGGAGATATGAAACATACAGACCCCCAAATGAAAATCCGCCTCCCGCTTGAGGTTCACCGCCACGTTAAAGCGTCGGCGAAACGCCAAGAGCGAACGATGAACGGATACATCGTCTTTCTGCTTCGGCAGGAAATGGAAAAAGAAAAGGCGACGGGAACACGCCTGGCAGCAAATCCCGTCGCCTCAACCACCGAATAAGGAAACAATGGCTATGACCGTTGATATCATAAGCACGCCTGCGATTTCCAGCGTCACGATCAACAATCGCGATGTGAGCATCCTTGAACATAAGGGCCAGCGTGTCGTCACGCTCTCGATGATTGACGAAGTGCATCAACGCCCTGAAGGGACGGCCCGCCGCAACTTCAATGCCAATAAGGGTCGCTTGATCGAAGGCGAAGACTACTTCGTACGAAATTCGTCCGAAGCCCGAGAGCTGGGGTTTACCGCACCTAAAGGATTGGTCCTGATTGCTGAGTCAGGCTATCCCATGCTCGTAAAGTCCTTCTCGGACGATCTGGCATGGCAGGTCCAACGACAGCTCGTGAACAGCTATTTTCGCAAGGAAGCGGGTGCGAAGCCAGCTGACCCAATGGCTTTCCTCAATGACCCGGCAGCGATGCGAGCGGCTCTCCTTGGCTACACTGAGAAGGTTATCGCGCTCGAGAGCGTCAATGCTGAACTCGCACCGAAGGCGGCCGCCCATGATCGCTTCTCTGTTGCTATAGGGGAGTATGGCCTGCAAGAAACTGCCAAAATCATCCAGGTCAAGCCAAAGGTCTTCATGGATTGGCTGGACGCACATCGTTGCCGGTATTCGCGTGGGGCGGTGAAACTTGCTTATCAGGACAAGATTGACGCTGGGTATTTTCGGAACCGGGCGACTTACTACACAGACAAAAATGGGGAGCCGCAAGCGGGAAACACCATTCGCGTTACTCCGAAGGGGCTAACGTGGCTCGCTAAGGTTGTGCCTGGGGCAAAGATCGACCCGGACTATACGGTATCGATCAAAGAAGAAGAGACCCCCGTCCCTTTCTCCCGCCTGAAGGAGGCAGCGTCATGAGCGCGCTGACCCAGCGCGAGAACCCTCGCATCACGGGCGCTGTCATGTCGGAAGGTCAGATGCTCTGCTTCGACGCAACGGACTACATGCTTGAGCCCGGCGCTCAGGCGGTGGTGATCGGCGCGCTTGGGCGCATCCACGTTGCTACGATCGGCAAGGACCACCCTGACGAAATGCGGCGCAAAGGCATGAACCGGGGCGCGATCATTCCCTATGTGTCGGGTTGCTACCCTCACGGGACGAGGGAAAACCTGTGTGTGAAAGTGCTTGGGCGATTTATTCCGCTGGCAACGAAGCAGGCTGAGCGCTCTGTCCGGCAGGATAAGCGCCCCGCCGTCGCGTAACCGGGGGCCTGCGCCTCTATAATGGGGCGCAGGCTGTCACAGGCTTTACGCCCCAGTCTGGAAGGAAGCCTTGATATCCAGCGCCTTCATGATGCCCAGCAGGCTCGACAGGCTGGGATTACCCTTTTCAGAGAGAGCCTTGTAGAGCGCAGGTCGCGTGATGCCAGCCTTGCTTGCCGTTTCTGTCATGCCACGGGCCTTGGCAATCACGGATAGCGCATGTGTCAGGGCGGAGATGTTGCCATCCTCCCACGCCATATTCAGCAGCTCATCCTGAACGGCGGGGTCTAGCGCCGCCCGTGCGCTATCGAAGGTTTCGAGTTCAGAGACTTTCATGATCAGTCCTCCAGTTCACCGGCCAGCTTCTTTGCCGCCTTGATATCTTTGCTCTGCGTCCGCTTGGAGCCGCCTGCGAGCATCACTACGACGATTGCGCCTCGCTGGACGAAATAGAGGCGGTAGCCGGGGCCATAATGAATGCGGCTTTCAGACACCCCTTCACCGCATGGCTTTACGTCACCGAACGACCCGCTTTCGATCAGAACCAGACGCGCCTTGATCTTTGCCACAGCGCGGCTGTCGTTCAGGGCAGCGAGCCAAGTGCGAAACTGAAGGGTTGTTCTGACTTCCATGTGTAAACTATAGATGACAGATGATAGACTGTCAATCTGTCACACGGAGAAACTGCTGTGAGTAGGGCTTTTTTCGTTTTGGAGCCCTGAAGGCTCCTAGAACCCGAGCCACGAGGTTATCGCATCGTTGATCATGATGTAGGCGATCACCGCGAGCGTAGCGATAAACAGGAAAATAAACGGTCCGAACAGGATAAGCAGCAATATTCCTGCGAATGCTTCGTTCGGGTCTCTGCCTCTCGGAATGTGCCTCTTCTTCGGCGCAGCAATAATGACCTGCCTCACCTGGCCTGTTGGCTTTCGGACAGACGCCACCTTCCGCTTGCGGGTCGGGAGCTGCGGCATTTCGGCGGCCATGTCGGCCTGCATCTGACGCCACATAGGCGTTCCACCATCATCGAATTCGTCGTCTGTTTCGTCACGGGATGGGCGCATGACAGGAGTATAGCACATGACTGACGTCTATCGCATCGGTGTCGCGATCGGCATGACCGACAATGCCACGCAAGTACTGCAGACGCTGGCATCAAAAGTGCTTGGCCTCAACATGGCGGCGAAGGATCTCGAGCGCGGGCTGAACCGCGCGAAGCTTGCCGCAGTTGGGCTAGTGGGAGTTCTTGGCGGCTCGGCAATTTTGCACGGCGTCAATTCAATGGCCGAGGCAGGAGCCAAGCTACAGCGCGCCCAGACTGCCATGCTTCAGGCGGGCATGACCCAGAAGCAGATCGCACAGGAAACGGCGGTCGCCTATAATTCGATGAACCAGGTGCGTGGCCCGGACATCGTTGACCGCGTGAATGCCATTCGCGAACTGCGTGGCATCGTGGGCACAGGTCCAAACGGCAACGATTACCGCGAGGTCAACGCCGTCCTTCCAAACTACCTGCGCGTTCGCAGTCTCTATGGTGAGCATGGATCGCAAGAGATATTCCGTACGATCGAGATGCAGGGCGGCGCGCGCTACGATGATAAAGGAAACTTCGACGAGGCGCGCTTTGCGCAATATCTCGACGCTTCGTTGCGTACCCTCCAGGCGTCGGGCGGAAACCTCAAGCCGCAAGACCTGCTAAATGTCATGCAGATGGGAGCAGTTACGGCGCGTGGTATGACGCCTGACGCCTTCTGGAATATGATGATGACGCCCGCAATGGAAATGCGCGGCTATCGAGCAGGCACAGCCGTAACCGCGATGTCGCGTGTTTTTTATGGCGGCATCATGCCTGATCACAATGCCCGGGAGTTGGAACGGCTCGGTATCTTAAGCGGTGGCTCGATCAAGAAAATGGGTCATTTGACCCCGGAACAGCGGGCCGACCTCAAAGCGCATGGCTACCATGTAGGCCGTGGAGGGGTCGTCACTGTCCGGCGTGACGGCGTCAAAGGCGCAGACGAGTTGAATGACCCGAGCCGCGGATTTTTCCCGTGGATCAGGGACGTTCTCGCGCCTAGCATACGCCACGACTACGACACTAATGTTGCCACTCGCCCGGGCAATGCTGAGACGTACGATGCTTTCGTAAGACGGGAAATTCTACAGGCGCTGCCAACAGAGACGGCGCGAAGGTTCTCAGCGCTGATGGTCCAGCAGATTACAAGCGTCGAACGCGATGCGACCCTGAGGCAGCAGGCTTCAGGGCTTGGTGCCTACGATCTCGCACAACAGAACTACACGCAGCAGCTAGAGAACATGCGCCACTCATGGGCATCCCTTATGGAGACGCTGGGATTGCCCGCAGCGCAAGATGGCGCGCATATCCTGCAAAGCATCAGTCACGGGCTAGATACGCTCACTCAAGCGGCAGCAAAATCGCCTGAGGCAACACGGATGATCATAAGGCTCGCTGCGGGTATAGGAGCCGTGGCAGTCGTCGGGGGCACTATTGCTGTTGGCATCGCATCCTTGGGAATGGTTGCGAGCGGGCTGGGGGCGCTAGGGGCCGTAGCTGCTGGCGGCACCTTGATTGCGGCGGCAGCGGGTATCACCGCCGTCTCTACCGCATTAGTCGGCCTTGTCGGCATAGCCATGCTTTGGAAAAATCAGGACCAGCTCAAAGCCGACCACGCTGCGCAGCTAAAGGCGCATCCGGAGATGCAGACGCCGAAGTATTTCGACGCCCCTTATGAGCTTTCCGATTTTAATCCATTCAAATGGATGCAGCACCACCGCGCGCGAAGGCCGCTATGGCGCGAAGCCGACCCCGAGTATCACGCTCAATTTGGTAGAGATGAACTCACCCGTCAGCTAGGGATAGGCGGCTACACACCAACAAAGCCAGGCCCACGCATAGTCTCGAACGAGAACGTCCCCATCATTGATCGCCTCAATGCGGCGCGGGTCTTTCCTGAGAACGCCGGGTCAACGCGCCGCAGCGATCGGGCATCGAACGGCGCATCGCCTTTAGGATATGGAACGGAGCAGCGCACCCAGAGCCAAACGCTGCACCTCACAGTGCCCCTCACCCTAGACAAACGCGAACTCGGCCGAGCGATGCTGCAGATCAACCTGGACGACGCCCGGCGCGCCAACCGAGCTCAGTCGGGCGCGTTCGACGGGCTGGCAAATGCCCAGGTGCCGGGGATGAGTGTGGGGTATTGAGGGAAGATGCAAACCGGGTGAAGTGCTGCTCGTCCAAAAAAGCGACATTGCAAGCACAATAGATGAAATGCTTGCAAATTTGGGAAAAGAGAGCATATCATGAGTAATGCAAAAAATTCGCTCCCCCCGCGCTGCGGGCGCAGAAGCCCGTTCTCAAGCCCTCCCTGCTGAGCGTCGAAAGGAAATAGCTGCCGCAGCAGCCAAGGCGCGATGGGAAAAAAATCGCCTTGTAAAGGCGACGCACGGATCCACTGAGCACCCGCTCGTCATTGGCGACATACAGATTCCTTGCTTCGTTCTCGAGGACGGACGCCGTGTCTTGACCCAAGGCGGCTTCACCGATGCGCTCGGATTAGCCCGCGGTGGATCGATGGTAGCAGGCATGAATCGACTTGAGCTTTTTGTCTCCAGAAAGAAGATAAATCCCTATATTAACAGTGCCTTGGCAGAGAGATTCTCCAATCCAATCGAGTTCATAACGCCAAGTGGATACAAAGCTTTAGGCTTCGAAGCTGAGGCGCTCCATGATCTTTGCGAAGCCGTTCTCTCTGCTCGTGCAGCCGGAGTCTTGCAGACGCAACAGCTGGACATTGCCTTTCAGTGCGAAATCCTCGTCCGGGGCTTTGCCCGCGTAGGCATCATTGCCCTCGTAGACGAGGCTACCGGTTATCAACGTGACCGTGAGAAAACCGCTCTTGCTGATATTTTGGAAAGGTTTATCGCAAAAGAACTATCTGCTTGGGTGACTACTTTCTCGGCAGATTTTTACGAGCAGATGTTTAGACTTCGTGGGCTAAAGTTCTCCTCCGGCAATGTGAAGCGGCCCCAATATTTCGGTCTTCTAACCAACGATATTGTCTACAAAAGATTGGCGCCGGGCGTTCTCGATGAGTTGAAGCGCGTTACTCCCCGAACCGAAGGTGGCCGCCCGACCGCAAAATATTTTCAAAGCCTAACGACGAACCTCGGCTATCCTAAACTCAAGGAACATCTCGGGGCGGTAACTGCATTGATGAAGATCAGCAAAGACTGGCCTCAATTTATCAATACGCTCAACGAGCACTACCCCCGCCACGACATGACTCCCATGCTACCAATGGACTATGACCAGAAAAATGATCCCGGCGAAGGTCTATAGGCGGGGGGAAGAATTTTTTGGCATTCTGTCTGCCTGGCTTGGATCGCAGGCACCATCAAGCGTCCGCCAGTACAGCGTCATGTCACCGAGCCGCCGCCGCACTGACAGCCTACGCATGGCCCCCATTACGTATGCGCACTTGAAACTTGCCAGAGAAGTGCCGCGCCGGCTCAATTCCTTTCTCCGCACACATTTCAAGAAACACGCGAAGAGACGTTTCTCCCTCAACCGCAAGCCCTGAAACGCTGTCGGAACAAAAGTCAGCCCCGCCATTGAGCCCTAGGAATTCGCCCCGAAACATGCCGATCTCGGGGTCAAACTGAATGACGGCCTGATGGCCGCCGATGGTCATCGTGTTGTTCATGGCTTCGCTTGGCTCGAGGACGATTCACTCACCTCCATTATCACTCTGCACGATGATATTGCGCCCGGAAAAGGTATACACTCTTTTGCTAACACGACTGCCTTCGGCGGTAACGCCAAGATTCAGATCTCCGCCGAGTTTTGATGCGCCAACAGCTCCCTTGCCGGAGATGTCGTAAAATTCTTCGATTGTAACTGTTTCAGCGTCGGCGATCCGTTGCGCTATCGCCAACTCCTGGGCGATTTTGGCTTGCTGGAGGTCGAATTTCAGCCTGAGATCCTGCTTTGCAACCTCTTCTTGCAGCTCGGTCATCCCTTTTTGCGCGGCCGCATCAACGGTTTTAACGGAAGCTTTTACTCCATCAACGATAAGGGTGGCGAGGGGAGACGCCAGGAAACTCAGCATCGCGTTAGGAGATTTCATTTTGTGTGGCCTTTATCATATGATCGACCCGAGCATCGTTGACAGCCTTGCCGCTTCGCCGCCAGAATCGCGCCATGAAGTCTTTTCGTGCCCTGATTGTCCTGTCAACGTTCCCTCTCCTTGGCGGCTGCTACTTCCACAGCAAAAGCCCAGGCGAGAGCGACGCTGCGTGCGTCGGGCGTATGCTCGGATCGACGCCCTTTTCTGAGGTCGCTGCAAAATGCGCGTCTGGCCCGGTGACGGCGAGCGGGCAGCGGATGCTTGATGTCTGGCAAAACGGCTATGCCACCAAGGTAGCGCGGTCACAGAACTGGCCAGTGGTCGTTCCTACGCATGAGCAGATATCGACCTATCTGGATGGACGCTATGGCGTCGAGCCGGGCGGTTTCAGGCCGAAGAGCGAGGAAGAGTGGGATAATCATCTGATGGACGTGGAAGCCGGACGCAGCGCGTTCTGACGAGGTGTTGCAGCATTTTCTTGTACCGCTTGGCCAAGTGAGATAGATTCATATGGTTCTTCACAGATTTCCGCCTTCGTTCCGCTCTTCTTGCAACAACGCAAAGATCAGGGGCTTCCTGATGCGAAGCGTTCCGGCGCTGGCTGTGATGATCTCTCTTTCCGCTTGCGCCAGTCTGGGGCGTATGCCCGGCACGAGCGACGTTCAGTGCGTTCGCCAGCAGATGGCGCATGGCAATTCGTATAACGGCCCTCTGCCCTTCGATATGGCGGCGGGCCACTGCATTCAGCCAACCGGCCCAGAGGATGGTATCGTAGGCGCTCGATATCGTCCGCTCGATCTGCGGTCCGACCCGGAGTTGCAGCGCATGATTGAAGATCCGGCGCTCAATATACCCGGCTACCCTTATATTCCGAACCGTTCCGCCGCACCGCCTGTCGGGAGACGCTGGCAGATAGTTCAGTGACACATTGAGCCGCTTCCGAGCGGCTTTTTTATTGGGCTTTCCCATGGCGAACACGCTCCTGAACATCGAGACGATGCTCGGCTCCTTGTCGCGCCTTGGGGCGACTGCCCCGGTCAGGATCGGTTCTGTAACGCTCACTGGCATGGAAGTGCCCAGCGGCGTCACTTTCGGCGGTCAGCAGCAGATCGTCATTCATCGCCTACCTGGTGGCGGCAGGGTGATCGATCTCGGCGGCAATGATCCAAATCGGATCGAGATGCAAGGCATCTTCCTTGGCCCGTCTGCACAGGCCAGGGCCAAGGCCCTGGATCAGATCCGGCGCGCAGGGCAGATCGTGCCGTTGGAAGTCGCAGGCTTGTCCCTTCGCGTCTACGTCCAGGCCTATCGCTACACATACGAGGCGAAAGGCGCGATCTGCCGCTATTTCATGGTGCTGGAGCTGCCAGGCGAGGCGCTCAATGCGTCAAGCACCTCCACTTCAGCACTGGCTGGATTGATTGGAGACGATGCGACGAGTGCGCTCACATCGATCACCGGAGCGGTGGGCAACATCTCGCAGGATCTGTCGAATTTTGTCGGTCAGGCTCAAACGATTGTCGGCCAGGTGGCGCCGATAGCAAACCTTGTAGGCGCAGGGAGCGCGCTCGCAAGCGTCTCGGACAAGCTCCAGATTGTGCAAGGGGCTGCGACGGCGGGCACCAATCTGTCGGCCCTGCCGAGCGCCGCCTCTTCGGTGATTGGAAGTTTACAATCAGCCGGTAGCGGCCTGATGACGCTGATCGACAACACGGGCCAAAACCTCGAGGGCATCACCCTGAATAACTCGTCGTCGCTGACGGCGCTCTCCCAGAATGCCCAGCTTGCCAGCACCGGGGTCGATGCGGGCGCCGCCGTAAACCGGGCTGCCATCAATGCGGCAACGGCGACCAACGCGGCTGTGCCCTCACCTGCCGTCCATGGCTGATTGGACCCTCTCATGCAGACGATACAGGTCACGGCGGCTGATGTGTCGCTCTATCACGTTGCGGCAACGCGCCTGAACGACGCAAGCCAGTGGTGGCGCATTGCCCAGCTTAACGGCGTGACGGACCCCGATCTCACATGGCTGCCCTCTCCCGTTCCCCTGCAGATCCCGAGCGTCGATCCGACGCTGAATAGCGGTGTACCGGGTCTTACCTCATGAGCGATGTCGTTGAGAGCATCACCGTCACGGCTGGGCGGCGAGTTGTGCGAAAGATCAGGGCGCAGATCCTGGTGAATGGTCGCGCCGTGCCTGAGACCCGGCTGGAGCAGTTCGCACTTTCGCGAACACGCTATAGTCGGGCCGATACGGCAGAAATCAACCTTGCGGTTGACAGGGCGGCTTTGTCGAAAATCACCGGCAATTACTGGTTCGATCTGGCCGTAACGGCAGGGACGGCAAAAGCCGA
>NZ_BAPY01000041.1:0-5904 GCF_025994195.1 Asaia spathodeae NBRC 105894
CCGTGACAGGTGCTCAGTGGGTAACGGTGTTCCAAGGCCTTATGGATCACGTCGAATGGACACCGACTGGAACCAGCCTTGTGGTCGAATGTCGCGACTATCTCGCCAAGCTGCTTGATATGCGCGTGCAGGGCGCCTGGTTGAACAAGACGGGCGCCGATCTCATGAAGACGCTGATCTCAGCCGCAGGTCTTACGCCTCAGGTGTCGTTCTCCGCCAGCATGACCGGGCAATACTGGCAGATCGAACACAAGCGCCTGTCCCATAGCGCGCATGGCCGGTTCCAGACCGCGTTCGATCTGGCGCGCTATATCGCCAATTCGGCGGGCTGCGATCTGTACGCATCTGGCAAAACGATCATCTGCAAACCCTACCCGACCAGCAGCGATGGATCGGCGACGACCCACACGCTCAAATATCAGGACAAAGGGCCAGATAGCGCGATCGTCTCAAACGCCATGTCGCTCAGTTTCAAGCGCGACTACCAAATCGCCAAAGGCGTGGTCGTGCATGTCATGTCGTGGGACAGCAGGCAACGGGCGAAGTTCGAGTATTACTGGTCGGCAGAGGGCGGATCACCTAAGAAGGCTGCGAACGCTGGCACGCTGCACTCGTTCAAGGTGCCGGGCCGGTCGATGCAGGACGTGCAGAACACGGCAAAGCAGAAATACGATGAGATCGTAGCCCATGGCCGCGAGGTTCACATGACCATTCCGGGCCGCATCAAATTACAGCCGCGGGATTTCTTCACGCTGACCGGCACGAACTCAACCTGGGATGGCCAGAGCTATACAGTGGATGCCGTCTCAAGCTCCTTTTCCTGGGATGGTGGGTTCCAGCAGGACGTTACGCTGCGGAATCGCGACGTGACACAGGATGAGGCCGACGACGATGCATGATGTGAGACAGATCGCAGCAGCGGCGGGAAGCCTCATTGCCAAGACCGTGCATGGCATTGTGACATCCATCGACCCGGTGAACCATGCGGCCAAGGTTGCCGTGCAGCCGGAGGGCGTCGAGAGCGGCTGGCTGCCTGTGGCGGCCCTGGCGGCTGGCGATATCAGGATCGCGCGTCTGCCCAATATCGGCGAGCATGTGCTGCTTGTGCCGGTCGAGGGCGATGCGGAACACATGCAGATCAATGCCTTTCAATACGACACGGTGGTGACGCCTCCCGTCTCCCCGCGGACGGGCAAGGCTGCGCAGGCTGGCGAGCTACTGATCATGGCGGGTTGTGGCGCCCCTCCCTCTAGCAACCAGAGCGGCGGCGGGTCGCAATCTGCTGGTGCGGCGACGCAGAATGCGCCATGGTGGCACATGACCTCGCAGGGCCTCTATAGCGGCGCAGGGCAAACGACCGAAGCTCTGACCAATACCGGCGTCAGCTGGAAAACCGGTGGCGTGACAATGACGCTCAGCGCCTCGGGCCTCGCCGTCACGGGTGGCAAGATCACCTCGGATCAGGATGTGCTCGCAGCAGGAATCAGCCTGAAATCGCATATCCACACCAACGGCAATAATGGCAACAACACAGGGGCGCCTGTAGCATGACGGCAATCTCTCATTATTGCGGCGGCGATCTCATTCTCGACGTTGCAGGGGGCATTGCGCTCGTGAGCGGAGCTGAAGAAACGCGACAAGCTATCCTGCGCCGCCTTTGCACCAATCCAGGCGATTATATCTGGCAACCGGACTATGGCGCTGGTCTCCCGGCCAAGGTTGGCAGCCCAGCCAATATTGCTGAAATCAGGGGGCTCGTTGCCGAGCAGATGGCGCAGGAGGCTGCGGTTGACCAAACCCAGCCGATCAGCGTGACGATGGATAACCCGAGCATCGGCGTTTACGTCTGCAATATCCAGTATGTCGATCTGGCAACCCAGACCGTGCAGGCGCTCGCGGTCACGAATTAGGCCTTGTACTTGGCCATGTAGTGTGAGATTTTCTGTAATTATGGCCTTATCAGGCCGAGAGGCGTCCTTCGGGGCGCCTTTTTTCGTTTTGAGGCACCGATGGCTCTCTCGCTCCGCTCCTTCTCGACCACCGTTTCGGCGGCGGTCACGGCAGCGCAGGGGGCATCGTCGTCTCTGCTCGATCTGGCGGTCGGAACGCCAGGGCGGGCTATCCTTGAATCAGCCTCAGGCCTTGGCCTTTGGCTGCAATCGGTAGCCCTGCAAATCCTGACTCGCAATCGCCTGTCCACATCCCAAGGTGAAGACGTTGACAGCTTCATTGCGGATTTTGGCCTTACGCGCGAGCCTGGCGTCGCAGCGACCGGGAATATTGTTTTCTCGTCATTTTCCCCAACCACTGCATCAGCAACCATCCCAGTCGGCGCCCTTGTTCTGACCGTTGCAAATGTCAGCTATGCGGTCGTGGCAGACAGTACGAACCCAGCCTGGAACAATGCGGCAAACGGCTATATCCGGCCCGCAGGCGTGCAGTCACTGACACTGCCCGTGCAATGCACCCAAACTGGCACGGCGGGTAACGCCTCAGCCGGTGCAATCTGCCTCCTGGGCACGGCTGTCTCTGGCATCGATACCGTCACCAACCCTGCCGCTTTTACAAACGGCGGCGATGGTCAGACCGATGCCGCCGTACGTGCCGGATTTGTAACGTGGCTCAATTCCCTGAACCGTGCCACGCTCTCGGCGATCGAGAGCGCGGTCGAAGCCATTGCGACCAATATCATGGTGCAAGGTGTCGAAAATGCCGACACAGCGGGCAACTTCCTACCTGGCAATATCGTGCTCTATGTCGATGACGGATCAGGCGCCGTTTCCGATGCGCTCATTGCGCAGGCGTACTCGGTCGCGAATGAATATCGAGCATCGCCAGTTTCGATACAGGTCGTGCGCCCCAAAGTATCGAACCCGACCGTCAGCATGACACTGACGCTCGCTCCCAATTCCAATGCTGCCGCAGTGCAGGCGCTAATCACCACAGCGATAAGCACCTATTTCAACGGACTCGATATTGGCCAAGGTGCCGTTTACTCACGCCTGAGTGTGCTTGCCTATGGTGCATCTCCCTCCGTTACATCGATATCCAACCTGCTGCTCAATGGCCAAACCGCAGACATTGCAGGCGTCACAGGCGTCGCGTTGCGGGCCGGTTCGGTGACTTATGGTTAGGCCCACGGACGTAACGCGGGGACAGTTCGCCCAGCGTCTTCGCGCCCTGCTCCCGTCTGGCTGGTTCCCTGAAGCACCAAGCAACGACGAGACCGAGCAGGCGCCAATCCTCAACGGTTTGCTGCAAGGTATTGCCTCCGTCTTTTCCTGGTCATGGGGGCTTCTCCAATCGATCTACGATCAGCAGCGCCTTGGCACGGCCTCAGGTGGATTGCTTGATATCTACGCCGAGGATTTCTTCGGCGACGAATTGCCGCGCCTGGCCAACGAGACTGACGACGATTATCGAGCACGCATCAAGGCGGCGCTTTTCCCGACACTTGGTACGCGTCCATCGCTCGAGCGCGCCCTTGCGGCGTCATGGAGCGATGGGTGGCGCGCTGTTGAGCCGCGCAATGCTTCGGATACCAAGGGCTATGGCGTGATTTCAGCGCCCAATATTGGCGGTGGCTACGGATATGGCGCCGCTGACCTTCGCTACGGCACGCGCCTGACGCCTTTTCAGGGCTTTGTTCTCATCAGCGGAAATCCCGCCTCTACGCCTCCTGCCGATGTCCTGACTGCGATCGAAAAGATCCGCGCTGGTGGCGTCGTGATCTGGGTAGGTAACGCAGCCTAAAACAAGAGGAATTCTCATGGATCGGAAGATCATTTATCCCGGCCAGATTCCTCTGGTCGAGGATCAGTTGCAGGACGCACGTTTCGCGCAGATAGCAATCGGACGACTAGCAGGCGCGCTCTATGGCGAGGTCGGGACGGGCGCGAGCGGTTTTGCGTGTTCGCCTGGCACCGGAATGACTGTCACAGTATCGCCGGGCGAGATCATTCAGGCTGGCGTTATTGATGCCTCGGCTTTCGGCGTTCTTCCGGCTTCAACGAGTGCGTTGCCGCGTCAGTATATCCTGACTGACCCGGTGAACATCACCATCCCTGGTGCGGGCGCGACATATATTATTTATGGCACGCTAAGCACGGCTGACACCGCGAACGCTGTCCTTCCCTATTTCAACTCGGCCAACCCGTCTCAGACATTCGCCGGGTCTGGTAATGGCGGCGCCAATCAACCCACCGTTCGATCCGATTACGTCACGATCGGCGTTGCATCATCCTTGCCGTCAGGCAGCATCCCGCTTTGGGCCGTAGCAGTCCCATCTGGCGCCACATCAGTCACCGCAGCAATGATATCGGCGGCCTCGGGCGCCCCGCTTTACCCGAGCTTGCGCAGCCTTGCAGCGAGGATAGTCGCGCCGTTCAACGCCAATCTGTCAGCGGCTTTTGGGGGTTATCCTTCAAAGGCTATCGTAGCAGACCCCAACACCACCGGCGCCTACTGGGTCTCGACCGCCGACAACAACCTGACGACACCGGGCGCGAGCGGCGCGGCATGGCTTTCACTATTCGATGCCTATTATACCAAGGCCCAGTCTGATAATCGTTATCTGCAACCTGTGGCGCTCAATCCCTATTACACCTCGTCGCAGTCCGATGCGCGCTATCTCCAGCCGTCCAATCTGACGCCGTATTACACCGGTGCGCAGTCCGACGCGAAATACTGTGCCCTGACCGGGTTTACGACCTCGGGCGATTTCGGCGCCTCCGGGGTGACGAGCTGGTCCACAACCGCGAGTAAATCCTCGCTCGGTATCGTATTGACGGGCCTTAATGGCAACACGATCAGTCTCCGACAAAACGAGATCGTCAATTCATACACACAGGCTGCCCTGCAAGTTAACGGCTACAGTGGCGCCAACGGGTATTTCAGTTTCCGCAATGACGGTACGTTCTGGTCGGGCGGGTCGCAGTTCGCGACTCAGGCATTTGCTACCGGCACAGTCGCTGTCAGCGGCAATAACTGGTTCTGGATGAAGCTTCCCAACGGCATTCTGATCCAGGGCGGAAATGCCTCATACAATTCCTCGGACGGGACGACCGGCACAACCGTCACTCTGCCGACCACGTTTGGCGCGTCATTTATCTACGCAGGTGGGAATGACATCGGCTCGAACGCCAACTCTGTAACTGTGATGCGCGTCAACGGATCGACCATTCGCCTCCTGGGCCGCGAGGTCACGTCCGGTACGCTCCAAAACACGACGATCAACTATCTCTGCATAGGGACATCAGCATGACCGACGCAGCATCAGAGGCCGCCTCGGGTCAAACCGAGGCAACAACGCCCGCATCGACCACTTATTTCGTGGCAGCCGGGCCGGGGTTTTACGACTCCCGAATTGCAGCCGTGCCCGAAAATGCTGTTCTGGTGCAGGCCGACACATACGCATCCATCATGACTGCGATCAACAACGGCGCTACGCTGTCAGCCGATGCAAACGGTAATCCTGTGATCAAGGACGGTACAGGCAACGTGATCACCCCCGCATCGGTCAAAGCCGATACCAGTTATGCGCCTGTCCAGACCCTGCAGTCTAAAGCACAGGATGAGCTATCCGCGCAGCAGACCCTCGTCATGCGGAATTACACGGTCTTTGGCGATGCAACGCCTGACGCGTGGATAACCTATCTCAAGGCGCTTCGTGCAATCGCGGACGGCTCGGACACGACCAGCACCGCCCTGCCCTCTGCCCCCGCAAGCTAACGGATCAACCCCATGACATGGCGCCCATCAGCGCGGATCGTGCGCCCTGGCGGGTGTGCGACCGCACAACTGCGTGGCATGGCCCTGCAACCTCTGCTTGCATGGCCTGACAGTAACCTCAACGGCGGCGCTGATTACAGCGTCGATTTTTCGGAGCTTCTTGCGCCCGACGAG
>NZ_BAPY01000042.1:0-2721 GCF_025994195.1 Asaia spathodeae NBRC 105894
CGGCTATAGCTTAGCAGAGCCATAAAACTGTCCGAACAGAGGGGACCACCTCTGACTTCCGACTTTGATGAGGACTCATGACCCACATACGCAAGACGGCGGCTGAGGTGGCGACCGAGCTGCGCGTGTCGCCGCGCCTCATTCAGAAGCTTTGCGCCTCGGGCGCCCTGCGCGCCGCCAAGATCGGTTCTATCTGGCGCATAACCACGTCAGCGATTGACGACTATCTCGATCAGGAGGCCAGCAGGCCGTCGTGCCCAGCAATCTCTACCAAGCCACAAACGGCACCTATTACGCTCGGATCCAGATCAGGGGGCGCGACATCCGCCGATCGCTACGCACGACTGATCGGCGTACAGCCCGGCAGCGGCTCAAAGAGCTGCTCGAAAAGGCGGAAGACCAGCGCGCCGGCATAAAACCTCCTGAGGTCAGGAACTGGGAAGACGCCGTGGTGCGGTGGGAGGAGCTGCAATTTGCCGATCTGCGCCCGAGCACCCAGACGCGATACCGCACGAGCCTGCGGCAGCTCCACCCCTATTTCGCGGGGCGGGATATCAGCCTGATTACCTCCCGCGACGTGCATGAGTTTGTGGCGGCGAGACGACGCACCAAGACCTCCGGTGCCACCATACGCCGTGACCTGATGGTGATGGGCCGCATCATGCGTGTGGCGCGTCGCGCTGGCTGGATTACCGCCAACCCGGTGCCGGACGAGATGGAGGAGATCAAGGAGCGCCGCGAACCCATCCGGCCCGTGGCCTTGCGCGACCTAGCGCGCCTGACGCGTCGCGCCCCACCCGGCATGCGCGACATGATCCGCTTTCTGGCGCGAACCGGCTGCCGGCAAGAAGAGGCCGCCTCGCTTTCATGGGAGCAGCTGGACCTCAAAGCCCCCTGCCCCACCGTGACCTTTGCCAGAACGAAGACGAGATCGCCCCGCGTGCTCAGGCTCTCGCCCAGGCTGGCCAGAGAGCTGCAACGCAGCCGCCCGGAAAACGCGATCGGCTATGTGTTCCGCAACCCGTCAGGGCAGCGCTACACCAACGTCCCAGGCCGCTTCCGCGTGCTTCTGGCCAGCGCCATACCGGACAAAGCCCGCCACTTCCGCTGCCACGACCTGAGACACACCTACGCCATCCGCGCCCTGCAACGAGGCACCTCGATCTATGATGTGTCCCAGCAACTCGGCCACAGCTCGGTCAAAACCACCGAGATCTACGCCGCCTGGTTGTCACGTCGGATTAGATGAGCGCGCCTGGGTCAGATAAGACGCGCGCAATTCAATGTAGAGAGTGTTCGCGTCTGAGTTCCACGAGGCGTTCGCAGTCATCCAACACCTCGATTGCAATCACTGCCTCTCTCATTGGCTCGGTGCGGTGGAGCTTGAGATAAGCTTCACCCACCGTCCATCGACACATATCGGTCTCATACGGTGACCACCCATGTACATATTTATTTTCAAGATGGCTTGTCTGACTCGATGAGGAAGACGCCTCATACATAGTAATATTACCAATCAATAAGCCGAGCTTACGGCGATCTTCGATATGAACACCAATCATGTCGTATGGCCGTGCTACGCGTGAAACAAGCTTCAGAGTGTCGATATTAGATGGGACCCTGAAAGATGTCGTGCGGCCATTTGTACTACGTTTCATAAGCTCCTGACCATCTGAGGTGAAAACCTCGAACGCGAGGGGCTCAAATTCGGTGTGCGTAGTCGATTTCGTGTCCAACTCATATTTATTGCGTATCCACATGATCTCTTTCGGATCGGTACAGAGAGTCATTTGTCGCGCCGGAGCCATATCCGGAAAATACTCGTTATGCGTGTCGATCATATTCTTGAAAACGCTGTGAGCGGATTTACTGACCAAGCTTTCTACCGGCAGTCCATTGGCATCAATCACGTGATGATCGTGTAGGTCTATATGATAGTACTTATAGCTTATTATCGACATATCAAATGATATCTTCTGGCCATCCACAAGGCTTCTGGCCATCACTATTTTGCCGTCAAGCTGGATCGCATGATCCCCTGTCACCCAGAGATCCGCAAAAGGCTGGTTGTCACCTAACGCATCCTTTCTGATCACTACAGGATATCCTGCCATGTCAGGAAATTCATTACTGGACACCCGACAAAACCCGACAGAAAGAGCTTTAATCGGATGCCACTCTAACGTGCTCCCATTGAAAACTCCTATCCTGTCCTCAACGCATAGCGTCTCTACCGCACGATACCCCTTCTCCGTCAGAATCATTGAGCCAGCCAAGAAGCAGGGCATGTTAGCATGTGTGTTAGGGTCATATGGCCCAGGCGACGTCACACCACCCGCAATACGCTCGTAGGAAGCGCTCTCATTCCCAGCAAGATTCTCCAGCCGAAGCGATGTGCTGCCTCCGCCGAAAGATGGAAACGGCATTGTTCCAGGAACTGCGCCATTCTGGTTCGACCACCGCACTTGGGACGGATCTCCGACCTTGTCGTTACTAACAAGGATATAGCCCCCGCTCGGACTATAGGAAACGAACCCATTTTCGGTCTGGTATACGCCGGTCGTGGTGTTCTGCGCACTCACAACCACTTGTCCGTTGGCGTCAATGTATTTCCACGTTTTGCCGTCATACGACGCCGTAAGCGGACCGATCGCCGCATTATCGTTACTGGCAGAAACTGTCCCGTCAGCATTCAGCACATAAATGTACACATCGTTCAGT
>NZ_BAPY01000043.1:0-191 GCF_025994195.1 Asaia spathodeae NBRC 105894
CAGGCTCGCTGTCAGGCAATGGCAATGGCACACTTGACGGTACGCTGGCGCTGAGCAACGCCAATGGCAGCTATGCCGGTGTGATGTCCGGTGCAGGCGGTCTGACGATCAATGGCGGCACGCAGACGCTGACTGGCAACAACAGCTATACGGGTCTGACCACGATTGGCAGCAATGCCGGTCTGGCATTG
>NZ_BAPY01000044.1:0-109 GCF_025994195.1 Asaia spathodeae NBRC 105894
AAAAAAAAAAAAAAAAAAAAAAAAAAAAAAAAAAAAAAAAAAAAAAAAAAAAAACAAAAAAAAAAAAAAAAAAAAAAAAAAAAAAAAAAAAAAAAAAAAAAAAAAAAAA
>NZ_BAPY01000045.1:0-313 GCF_025994195.1 Asaia spathodeae NBRC 105894
AGCGTTTTATCTACCCGGATACCAATCGCTCAGAGGATACGAAACGCGGCACGCGCAAAGCGCTTAACCTGTTCATCGATGCCTTCGGCGACATGGAGGTCGAACGGATCACCGGCGAGACCGCTGGCGAGTTCCGTGATCTCCTCTTTCGTCTTCCCTCCACCCACGGCAAGGAGCGCAACGGTCGCTCGATCCGTGACGAGGTCGCGCGCGCTGAAACCGAGAAGCTCGAGACCATCAGCGCCAAGACGGTCAAGAACCACTTCTCTCGTCTCTCCGCTCTTTGGGCGCTCCTGTTGCAGCGTGATCTGGT
>NZ_BAPY01000046.1:0-195 GCF_025994195.1 Asaia spathodeae NBRC 105894
AGTTCCCGTTCCCCGTTCCTCTCCGAAGTTTTCGCAGACCTGGCGTGTTTCCGGTTTCTTCTCGGTCGGCTCTCGTCGCGTTGTTGTCCTTGTCGATGGGTCTTCGCACGTTCGTTACGCCGATCCCTCTCAGTTCACTTGGGACGCCGGTTCTCCTTCCGTCGGTCTTGTTGATGGTGAGCGTGTCACCGCTTT
>NZ_BAPY01000047.1:0-127 GCF_025994195.1 Asaia spathodeae NBRC 105894
TCGCAGCCGCTCTCGCAAATGCTTCAGGGTCACGCCTGAGTTGCTCGCATGGCGGCAGAAGCAGACCGCTCTGCTCTCCATGACGTTCCATCGCAGCCGTCGCCAGAGCAGCACGCTCCAGGAGCGG
>NZ_BAPY01000048.1:0-104231 GCF_025994195.1 Asaia spathodeae NBRC 105894
AATGACGCCTTTACGTGGAGAACCCCACGCGCTGCGCGCCCTCCCCTTTCCCTGCGGCAGGGGAGGGGCACGTAAGGCCGTAATGACGCCTTTACGTGGGTACCCCCACGCGCTGCGCGCCCTCCCCTTTCCCTGCGGCAGGGGAGGGGCACGTAAAGCCGTAATGACGCCTTTACGTGGAGAACCCCATGCGCTGCGCGCCCTCCCCCGTCCCTGCGGCAGGGGAGGAGGTACGTAAAGGCGTAAAGTCGTAACGACGTGATGGCGTGAGACCCCAACGCTATTGCCGCCTCTTTTTGAGCCCTCCGATACCAGCACTTCCATCTCTCGCGACCGAAAGAAGAGAGAGGCGGACCAGAACCCGCCGTCATGGCTAAGCCGTGGCTCCTCGCCATGCTCGCGACCTGCGGTCGCTGCGCGTGGCTGCGGTGCCGGCGCGCGAGCGCACCGGGCTTAACCCTGCCGCCGCGTCCTGGTGCCGGAGATGGAGAAGGGAGAGAGAAAAGAAAATCTCGATCCCGGATCCTCTCCAATCACCGCACCCTCCCGAGCCACAGAGCACAAGTGAGGTCCGGTCCTGCACGGATGCCAGAAGATGTCGAACGCCGATTTCCAACTCAGCCTGTTTGGCGATACCGCCCTTGATGGCAATGCGAACCTGTTCTGGGGTGAACTGGAAGGCGAAGAGGGCGATGCACCGGGCGCGCTGCTGCCTGCGGTCGAACCCCTCGTCATTCCTCAGAGTGATTTCCGTCTCGCCGGTCTGCGCGGTCTGGCCCAGGGCTGGAAGGCGCGTGCGCGTGACAACATCGAGGCGATCAAGCTGGTCGCGACCCTCGAGCGCGAAGCCCGTAACGCGACAAGCGAAGAGCAGGCGCAGCTGAGCCGCTTCACCGGGTTCGGGGCAGGGGAGCTGGCGAATGCGCTCTTCCCTCGCGCCGATGAAGCCTATCGCGCGGGTTGGGAAAAGCTGGGTGCCGATCTCGAAGCCTGCACCACCGAGGCAGAGCGCAGCGCCCTCGCACGCTCGACCCAGTATGCCCACTACACCCCTGAAACGGTCGTTCATGCCATGTGGGACTTCATGATGGCGCGTGGCTTTGCGGGCGGGTCCGTGCTGGAGCCGGGTTGCGGGACAGGCCTGTTCGTCGCATCGCGCCCCGAGAAGCTCGAGGGAAAGATCGCCTTCACCGGCATCGAGATGGACCCGCTCACGGCGCGCATTGCCGCGAAGCTCTATCCGAAACAGTGGATCCGTGCAGAGGACTTCACCCGTGCGAAGCTAAGCACGGGCTACGATCTGGCGATCGGCAATCCGCCTTATGTTGTGTTCGGACTTATGTTGACGGAGCCGGCTTGAGTGAGGCTTGCATATAGTTTCTTGACCCAAGCCGGCACATAATTTGTGAACAATCCACTAGAGCGTGTTCAAGAACGCCATTAGTGATGGTAGGTGCTGTGACCGTGAAGGTCTCTTCAAGCTGCTGATATCTACCTTTGCCAGTGCCGCAGCTTTCATTTCGAGATCCACCTCTGCATAAATATTGGTGGTATCTACTGATACGTGGCCCAGCCAGGCGCGGATCGTGTTGATATCCACGCCTGCGCGCAACAGGTGGACGGCAGTCGTATGCCGGATCGTATGTGGGGTAACACGTTTAATACAGAGATCTGGGGTGGCCTCATTTACCGCTCTCCCATATTGCCTCACAATCCGATGTATTCCAAAACGGGTCAGAGGCTCCTTGGTCCGTCCAAGGAATACTCGCTCTTCTTTATTTCTATTGCCTGCGAGAAGAGCTAACGATGCAGCAGTTTCTGGCCAAAGCGGACAGACCCGGGTTTTGTTTCCTTTGCCGTAGAGGCGGACGGACGCAGAGCGACCGATTTGAAGGTTCTCAATGATTAACTGAGCCGTTTCGTCTGCCCGTGCTCCACTATTGTATAAAAAGAGCAGCAGAGTGCGGTCGCGTCGCCCGAGGCTGGTACGCTTGTCTGGCTGTGCAATTATTGCGTCGATCTCGGCTTTTTCGAGGTAGCCAATCGAGGCTTTTGTCGTTCTTTTGAATGGTATCGTTCTAACCTCGGAACACCATCCCAAGTGTACAGGTGCGCGTGTTCCTATGAAAAGGGCAAGGGAGTGGATGGTGGCAAGACGTTGATTGCGAGTTGCTTCACTGCATTGTCTGTCGTGTTCTAGATGATCCAGAAATTTCCGGATTGTCGCAGGGGCCAGGTCCTCCACGTTCATGCGGTCAATGGCTCGGTTCGCGCATTTACTTACAAATGGCAGCATGATTTTCATTGTATCTCGATAGCTGGCTTGCGTATTGCGAGACAAGTTTCGTTCAGCCACTAGATGCTCGAGTAAAAAACGACGGACCCAAGGGCCCAGCAAGTTCTCATCCTTCATAGTCCGCCCCCCGGGCATATTGTGCGTAACGTTGGCTGGCCGCCTCGAGGAGCTCTGGCGTCATATGCAAATAGCGTTGCGTTGAACGGATATCGACGTGGCCAAGATAAGTTGAGAGTCGCGGAAGCAGCTGCTGCACATCTTGACCGGACCGATACCAAGATAGCATTCGATGCATAGCTGATGTGTGCCGAATGTCATGTAGTCGTGGTGGTCGCAATTCGCCGATGGGACAAGTAATTTCTGCTTCCTCCCGGATACGCTGGAACAGTGAGATGACCCGCGTATAACGCCATGGCTGGCCGTTATGAGTCGTAAAAAATGGAGAACGCTCCCCTTGTATCATCGGGAAGCAGCGCCGGCGTTGTAGATGTCCAGCCAATTCCTTCCCGAGCCTTGTCCCAAACGGCACGTAACGCATTTTGAAAAACTTCGTGTCACGAACGGTGATGAGATTTTCGGCCAAATCCACATCCTGCAAGGTAAGGCGAAGCGCCTCACCGATGCGCATACCTGTGCCATAGAGAAGTAGGAGCAGAGTTCGATAGAGTGCAGGAATTTCCGGTCGTCGTCTAAGACCAAGGATCGATGTTGCTTCCAATAAACGGCACAGCTCTTCCGTTGAGTAGATGTAGGGCGTTTGCTGTCGTGGTGGTTTTGGAACCGTTACAGGGAGAGGCGAGCAGTCGGCATAATCACGGCTAATGGCAAAACGGTAAAAGCCAGTCAGAATTCTGTAGCGAAAGATCCATGTGGAGCTGGGGGTGCCACGGCCTCGGATAAACTCTGACACCATAACCGACGAGATTGCGGTAATTTCGGGATCACCCGCTCCACGGCAAAAGCGACGCAGCATCCTTTCGGGTGTCTCGAAACGCATACCTAAAGATCGTTTATGAGATAGATAATGGTCGATGACGCTGCTGAGTATCATGGCAGATCCCCCAGGTCGAATGCCGCTATCTGACGAAGCGCTGCCAATTCCACCTTGGCGTAGATGCTGGTCGATGTCGCGCTACTATGACCCAGGTGATCACCAATTTCTTTGATTGACAGGCCTTCTGCAAGGAGCCGCGATGCGCAGGCGTGGCGTAATGCGTGGCCGCCGCGATGCGCCACGTTGATTCCGCGAGCGACAAATCGACGATTGGCCACATGGTAGATGCTACCAGCCTTGAAAGGTCTGATCGGCGCTTGCATGCAAAGAAAGACTTCCGGGCATGACGATCGGGGCCTTACTGTATCCACATATCGTGCCAGTGCTTCGGCGACTGATAATATCAAGGGGTAGGATTGCGGCTGGCGACGCTTTAGACGAAAAAGTCTCAAAACTTTACCAGCCCAGTCGATCTGATCGAGACGCAATGCAGCTACCTCGCCGCTTCGCATACCATAGACAGCAAGTAGAAGCAGGATTGCTCGATCGCGAATATCTTGCGGATTGTCGGTGTCGACATCCTCTAGCATGCGCTGAACGTCCGACCATGCTGGAGCGTATGGCAAAGTTTCCTGTTTATAGAGGCGTGGAGCGCAAACCGCCTCAGCTAGACCCTGTGCGCATATTCCCCGTCCTTCCGCATAGCGTATGAAGCTACGCAACGCCGCGGAAATATTTGCTACTGAGACGCGAGACCAGCGCCCCGAGGCTTGACTCACGAAATAAGCATCCATGTCTTTGGCGCGAAGGGTCACAAGCTCCAAATCCTGCTGGACGCACCAGTGTAAGAACCGGCGTATCACACGAGCCCACACCTCAATGGTCGAGAGAGAGAAACCGCGTTCATCACGCATCCACCTTACGTATTCATCAATCTGCCTCGAATATTTGAAAACCGCAGCAGGCTCTCGCCACCATAGAAGAAATTTGAGCCAGGCCTTCCCTGTTCCGATGATTCGTTGCGTAGCCTCTCTGCCTCCACAAACCTGCTGCCTCTCGGCAGCGATTTTGCGCAATTCTTCAATGCCGACACCTGAAAAAGGCGCGTTTGGATGAATGCGTGTCGCAATCCATATCAGCTCGTTTCGCTTGAACCTTAGCGAAACGAGTGAAGCTCCGCGTTGAGCAAAATAATCTAGATAACGGCGTCGCTCTTCGGCGAAAGGTGCGTCGTCCTTGGATGGGCGCAGATCTCGATGAGAGATAGAAATCTGACTCATGGCAAACCTCCTCTGAACATGGCCTGCCTCCCGCCCATGAGGTTATGTTGCACGACGAATGCTCATGGATCCGTAAAGCGGGGTCGGAAAGCCGGCTCCGTCAACATAAGTCCGAACACAACATAAGGCGGGTTATGTGCTGCAGCACATAACCCGCCGTTCTCGAACCGTACCGTGAGCCAGACTGAGCCGCGTGACCTCAAGGGGCTGTCGCTCCATGACTGGTTCCTGGCCCGCTCGATCAATGCCCTGCGCCCTAATGGTGTTGCGGCCTTTGTGATCTCGCGCCACACCCTCGACAAGACCGATGCCCGTGCGCGCACGCTCATTCACGAGGAAGCCGAATTCCTGGGTGCCGTGCGCCTGCCGGCCAGCACCATGCGCGCCGATGCCGGCACGGATGTGGTCGTGGATATCGTGCTCTTCCGCAAGCGCGAGATCGGCGAGATGCCGGGTGACGACACTTGGCTGTCCTGCATCGATATCGAAGGCACGAACATGGGGGATGGGGCCCTGCGCATCAATGCGTGGATGGAAGCGCACCCCGAGCAGGTTCTGGGCTCTCATGGCTGGGCCAGCACGGCCTTTGGCATGGACTACACCTGCGTTGCCCGCGACGGGCAGGATCTGGCTGACGCACTCCCCGAGGCCCTGGGCCGTATTGCGCCTGCACTGCGTTTCCCGCCCGTGGCCGATAGCCGCATCGTCCGCCCTGCAAAGGAAACGCGTGAAGAGGGCGGCGACCTGCGTGAAGGCAGCTACTTCATGGAAGGCGGCATCCTGCACCAGATCGTCGGCGGACAGGGGAGGGTGGTCGCCATCCGCAAGGGCGAGCAGAAGGAGGGCATCTTCCAGAAGCACGCGCGTATCATCGAGGCGATGATCCCCGTGCGCGATGCGACGCGCGCTGTGCTGCGGGCGCAGTTCGAGAACAAGCCGTTTGCCGGTCTGCAGGCGAGCCTCAAGCGTGCCTGGCTGAACTTCACGCGCCAGTTCGGCCCGATCAACCACACGAAGACGACAACCCGCGTCGACGCCGTGACCGGCGCCGAGAGCGAGACCCAGCGCCGCCCGAACCTGCAGACCTTCCTCGACGATCCCGATGTCTGGCTCGTGTCCTCGATCGAGCGTTATGACGAGGAGACGGATGCGGCCGAACCGGGGCCGCTCTTTACCGATCGCGTGATTCAGGCGCCGTCCGAACCCGAGATCCATTCCGTCCATGATGCCCTGGCCGTGTGCCTGCACGAAGCCGGACGCGTCGATCTGCCGATCGTGGCCGAATTGATGGGGCAGAGCGAAGAAGCCGTGACGGCCGAGCTGGGCAGCAGCATCTTCCTCGAGCCGAGCCGCTCGAGCAATGGACGCCCGGTATGGGTGACGTCTGACGAGTATCTTTCCGGTGCCGTGCGCACCAAGCTCGCCGAGGCGCGCGAAGCCGCTGCGCGCGATGCGCGCTATGCGCGTAACGTCTCAGCGCTCGAGGCCGTGCAGCCCGAGGATCTGCGTCCGAGCGACATTACAGCCCGTCTGGGTGCGCCGTGGGTTCCGGTCGAGGTCGTGACGGCTTTCGTGTCCGAGGTGATCGGCGTGGAGGCCCGGATCTACCACACCGCTGCCGTAGCCTGCTGGTCGATCGACAAGCAGGCCTTTGCCGGCCGCGCCGAGGCGACCTCGGTCTGGGGGACCGAACGCCGTCATGCCGGCGAGCTGCTTGAGGACGCCCTGACACAGGCAAGCCCGAAGATCTTCGACACCTATAAGGAGGACGGGGTCGAAAAGCGCGTGCTCAACGCTAAGGAGACCGAGGCCGCCAAGGAGAAGCTCCGGACGATCCGCACTGCGTTCCAGGACTGGGTCTGGCAGGATAGCGAGCGCGCCGACAGCCTCGTGCGCCTGTATAACGAGACCTATAACAATCTCGTCCCGCGCCTCTTCGATGGGAGCCACCTGCGGCTTCCGGGTGCCAGCTCGGCTATCATGCTGCGCGACCACCAGAAGCGCGTCATCTGGCGCATCATCGCCTCGGGGCGCACCTACATGGCGCATGCCGTGGGTGCCGGAAAGACCTTCTCCATGTGCGCGGCCGTGATGGAGCAAAAGCGCCTCGGTCTGATTTCCAAGGCGATGATCGTCGTGCCGGGGCACTGCTTGGCGCAGATGGCTCGCGAGTTCCTGATGCTCTACCCGACTGCGAATATCATGGTCGCCGACGAGACGAACTTCGTGAAGGCCAAGCGCCAGAGCTTCATCGCGCGCGCTGCAACGGGGAACTGGGACGCCATCATCATCACGCATGACGCCTTCAAGTTCATCCCGGTCGAGAGCAGTTTCGAGCGTGAGATGATCGAGGACCAGATCGCGTCCTACGAGGCCATCCTCGATAATGTCGATGCTGACGACCGCCTCTCACGCAAGCGCATCGAGCGTATGAAGGAGGGGATGCAGGAGCGTCTCGAGAGCCTGCAGGGCAGCAAGGACGATCTGGTGCATCTGGGTGAGATCGGGATCGATCAGATCATGGTCGATGAGGCTCAGCAGTTCCGCAAGCTCTCTTTCGCGACGAACCAGTCCGACCTGAAGGGCGTGGACCCGAATGGCAGCCAGCGTGCCTGGGATCTGTTCGTGAAAACCCGCTATCTCGCCCGTAGCAATTCCGGTCGCGAGTTGATCCTCGCATCGGGCTCACCGATCACGAACACGATTGGAGAGTTGTTCACCGTCCAGCGCTTCATGGCACTCGAGGATCTGCGCGCACGCGATCTCCACGAGTTCGACGCCTGGGCCGCGAATTTCGGCGAGACGCGCACCGAACTCGAGCTGCAGCCGAGCGGGCTCTACAAGCCCGTCACGCGTTTCACCGAATTCGTCAACGTCGCTGATCTAATGGCCATGTATCGCCATTTCGCCGATGTGGTCCAACAGGACGATCTGCGCCGCTATGTCAAACTGCCCGCGATCAAGGGCGGACACCGTGCGATCGTCGTCACGCCCGCCAATGACGACTTCAAGGCCTACCAGCGTGCGCTTGCGTACCGGATTAAGGCGATCGAGGAACGGGAAGGCAAGCCCCAGAAGGGCGACGATATCCTGCTCTCGGTCATCAACGATGCCCGACATGCCGCGATCGATCTGCGTCTCGTACGCTGTGACGCTGAGGAGGCCAGCAAGCTCGACGATCTGATCGCTCGCGTCCATCGCATCTGGGTCGACACGAGCGAGAACACCTATCGCGATCTGCAGACAGGAGAGAGCGCGCCACTTACGGGCGCCGTGCAGATGATCTTTTCAGATCTCGGCACCGAAGCCGCGTTCGAGAAACGCGGGTTCTCGGCCTATCTGCATATCCGCGACGAGCTGATCCGTCTCGGCGTACCCGCCGATCAGATCGCGTTCATGCAGCATTACAAGAAGGCTGCGGCCAAGCTTCGCCTGTTTGGCGATCTGAACGCAGGACGCAAGCGCATCCTGATTGGCAGCACCGCCACCATGGGCACGGGCGTCAACGCCCAGGCCCGTCTGAAGGCTCTACACCATCTCGATGTGCCCTGGCTCGTTTCCGACATCATTCAGCGCGAGGGCCGTATCGAGCGACAGGGCAACCAGCATGCCGAGATCGAGATCTACGCCTATGCGCAGGAAGGCTCGGTGGACGCAACCAACTGGCAGCTTCTCGAGCGCAAGCTGCGCTTCATCGCGCTCGCCATGTCAGGCGATCGCTCGATCCGACGGATCGAGGACATCAACGATGAGGGCAACCAGTTCGCCATGGCCAAGGCGCTCGCCTCTGGCGACATGCGCCTGATGCAGAAAGCCGGGCTCGAAGCCGATCTAGCGCGTCTCGAGCGTCTCGCAGCCGCGCATTACGATGACCAGTTTGCTGTCCGTCGCTCGATTCAGACTGGCGAGCGTGAGCTGGCGTCGCTCGAGCGTCGGATCCCGGCCCTGGAGGCCGATCTCGCGCAGCGTGTGGAGACGCGCGGCGAGGCCTTTTCCTTCGAGGGGCCGCGGGGCGTTCTGGCCGAGCGCGAGAAAGCCGGGGCATGGCTTTTGTCCCAGGCGCGCAGGGTGGAGAAGAACGGCGAGGAGGGGTCGTGGCGTCTCGGTCGCATTGGTGGTTTCGAAATCCTGCTCGAAGCTGCTCAGACGCGGTTTCTGAAAGACGGAACGCCGAAAATCGAGGCAGGTCTTGCGATCGCGTTCACGTCCAACGCGTCCGAAGTGTCGTTCGATCGCGATACCAAGCCGCTTGGCCTGATTTCGAAAATCGAGCACCGGCTCGGCCGCATCGAGACAGAGCTGATGGAAACCCGCAAGGCGCGTGACGAGATCACCGCCCGCCTGCCGGCTTACCGCGCGCGGCTTGGCACGCCGTTCCGCGACCAGGCTGCGCTCGATGAGAAGAAGCGCGCTCTCGCAGATCTCGAGGCTGATCTGGCGGCCGACGCGGACGCCAATGCCGCATCGGAAGTGGGTGAAACCCCGATAGCCGCCTGAGGGAAGGAGAGGGGGGTAGCTGACGGGATCGGCCCGCATCAATCGGTGGGTCCTCCCCATGCTCGCAAGCTGCGCGTGGGTCCGGTCCCGGCGCTCACGCGCCGCGACTGACCCGGTCCGACCCGCCCGCTACCGGAAGGGTCAAGCGCAGAGAATATCAAGGTGCGCGAGACAACCCCGGAGACCTCCATGACGACTGCCCTTACCAAAGCCGAACTCGCCCAGTTCTACGGCACCTCGAAATATCATCGCTACACCGGCGACCTTGTCCTGACGGACGGTGCCGCGTTTCTGGTCAGGAACGGAGCAAAATGGCTTGTCGATGTGATCGCATCTGCACGCGTCGATCCGAAAGTTCGGCGGGAGCCATTCGAAGCATGGTCTTTGAAGGTCGATCTCGCGACGAGCACTGCCGTCGTCACCTGCACGGATGGAGGCAAGGAAGGCCGTCAGCCGATCAGGCTTTTCAGGCAGACAATTATCGGCACGGATTTTCCGCTCGAGAGCCTCGAACTCTATGCGATCAGCGACGAGGGCCTTGGGGCCAAGGTCGTCATGCTGACCTCTGAATACTGAGGGAGGCCGGCTATGTCTTATCGCATCGTCTATGATCAGGTGGCTGTGAAATTCACGGCCGCCCAGCTCGTCGCAGCCTGCCCGACCGAGCATGGGAGGGATGACTATTTCATGCTCTTCGAACTCGGGGGCGATAACAATATGTATGACTGCGATACCGGCGCGCGTACCCGCTCCTGGGATCTGATTGGCGCGGATTGCGAGTGGGTCGTCATGCGCAAGGTCGTCGAATACGCGGCCTCTTGTGAAGGTGGCGGGATGCGCTTTTCCAATGCTCGCAGCACGCAGGCAGAGACCTATATCCACAAGAACCGCTCAACCCTCGAGCGAGCCCTTACACGGGATGGCTTCGGCGAGACCGGCATCGGAGTTTCCGCGTCGATCAGGGTGACACGGACGAAGCTCCGTTCGTGGCAGAGGGAGCGTCTCGCAAAGCTCGAGGCATTGATGACGCCGCAGGGAGATAGTGATTACGCCTTATGGGAGCTGAGCCCCCTGCGAGATCCGCTGCATGCTGCGTTTTTCTTCGCGTTCCACACGCTTGACGAACGCCCCATCTACAACAAGGCGAGGGTTCACGGCCCGTCGAAGAGAAAGGAGCCCGTGCTCAAGCTGGTCTCGCCAAATGCTTTTGCCGGCATGGAGGCCGCGTAATGCCCCGATACACCGTCAAGATCGGCTTCTGGCTCCGAGCCTATGACAGCGCAGAGATAGAGGCCGATAGCCCCGGCGAAATCATCGAACGGGCCAAGGCTGCCGCACGCGAGATGATGGAACAGAGTGGTCAACCGGAACATATCGAACTTACCGCGCGCCGCGAGGGAATTATCTGCTGGATTGACGGGAGTGATGTCCCGATCGGCGATGATACGGTCGCAGAGGATGTCGAATTCGATGACGACCGGATAAACCCGGAGCCAGTAGCGGCACCCGCCGAGGTGGTCGCAGCAGAATGATGGAGGAGAGGGGCGGTAGCTGACGGGATCGGTCCGCATCAAGCGGTGGGTCCTCCCCATGCTCGCAGGCTGCGCGTGGGTCCGGTCCCGGCGCTTACGCGCCGCGCCTGACCCGGCCCGACCCGCCAACTACCGGAGAGGTCAAGCTCAGAGAAAGAGCACACACCAAATCCGGAGCCTCTCCCATGACCGACCGTACCCGCGCCGACCTTCACCAGGAAACGACCGACCGGATCATCGCGGAACTCGAAAAAGGCTATGCGCCTTGGGTTCAGCCGTGGACCAACACCATGACGTCAGGGTCCTTGCCGCGTAATGCGACGACGGAAAGCCGCTATAGCGGGATCAACGTCATCCTGCTCTGGATCGCCGGGCAAACAGGCGGTTTCCGCGCACAGCGTTGGCTGACCTACAGGCAGGCTGAGAAACTGGGTGGAAATGTACGCAAGGGCGAGAAAGGCACGACGGTCTTCTATGCCAATCGCTTTGTGCCCAAGAGCCAGGCCGAGCGCGACGATCCTAAGACGATCGCGTTTCTCAAGCGCTACACCGTTTTCAACATCGAGCAATGTGACGGCTTGCCAGAAAGCGCGTGCGAGGTTCCGACTTCTACGCCATTGGCCGAGCGTCACGAGGCCGCCGAGGCCGTGATTGCCGCCACAAAAGCCGATATCCGCTTTGGTGGGAACAAGGCTTTCTACGCACCCACTCTGGACTACATCGCTCTTCCACAGCGTGAGGCTTTCGCCGAGCAGCCAGCATTCCTCAACACCGCCTTTCATGAACTTGCCCATTGGTCGGGAGCAGAACATCGCCTCGCCCGCGATCTGTCGAACCGCTTCGGAACCCATGGCTATGGAGCCGAGGAGCTGGTTGCCGAGATGACGGCGGCTTTCGTGATGGCCGAGCTGGGTATCGCGCCGCGCTCGGATCACGCCAGCTATATCGGGTCCTGGCTCGCCCTCATGAAGGAAGACAAGCGCGCAATCTTCACCGCAGCCCGTCTGGCCACCGAGGCCGCGAATTTTATCCTGCCTCCCGACGAGGCCGCAATGCAGCCGATGGACGCTGAACTCGTCGCTGCCTGATTCTTCGCGCCTGCATAGCAGGCGTCTACATCCCTGACATAGGAGCGCACCATGCTGCGACAGTATTACACCTCGCCCTTTCAGGGCGGGGATAACCCTTTGCGCGTCGGCACAATTGCCGCCGGCACGATCTTTCGCATTCCCCGTAGCCTCCGCAATGCTCAGGCCCGCACAGATGTAAGCGCGTCTGAACCCTATATTCTCGAGAGCTTCCTCAACGGGACCTATGCGGCAGCCTGCCGCAACCCGGTAACGGGCCGCTGGGAAGATCGTACGATCTCCGGACGCTCCGATCTCGCCATTCTGCGATCGCTCGCTTGCGGCACACGCATGACCTGCTCGGTCAGCTGGCTGCGCGCGCTCGAGGACGCAGGTGCTGCGCCCGATAGCCGGTATCCCTCCTTGCCTGACGTGGCACGCTATCACGGCGCATGGCGCCGTGAGCCGCGGGATTGCATTGCCGCATGAGCGCGGAACTCAAATACGCCACGCTGCGCAATCCCCCTCTGGCGTCCCACGCATTTGTTGCGACGTCGTTCGAGACCGCCGAAGACAAGGCGCGCATGGGCGACATGCTTCTCTCGTTCATCGCGCGCGGCATGCCGCGCAGCGCATGGAACAAGCGCCTCTATCGGCGCCTGTCCAATATGTTCGGGTTCATCGCCCATTATGACATCAACGGTTTCTGGGAAGAGCAACTCTCCACCACCCAGGCGCGAATTGCTTTTCTCGAACAGATCGAGGCCTACCCTTGCTGGGGCCAGCCGACACATACCTGGTCCGATGTCGAGCGCGAGATCCAGAACCGGCTGCGCGCTGCGCGCCTCGCCGACGCTTATCGCAGTGAACTACGCCGCGAAAAGGAGCATACCGAGCGCGCGATGCTCGCGGCGCTTAGCGCGAAATACAAACACCTTGCCCCCGCCGGGGCGCCGATGATGCCGAGCGCAGCCCCTGTGCAACTGGGTCTCTTCTGACGATTGCCAAGATGGCAGCCCGACTGCCCCTGCCCAATGCCGCATCGGGTGAAAGAGATCCCGATAGCCGCTTGGAACAGAGAGAGAGGGGTTAGCCGACAGGCCCGGTCCGCCTCAATCGGTGGGTCCTCCCCATGCTCGCAAGCTGCGCGTGGGTCCGGTCCCGGCGCCTGTGCGCCGCGACTGACCCGGACCGCCCCTGACGACTAGCCGGGAAGTCGTAAAGGGAGAAGAAATCATGCCAGACCTGACGACGCATCACGTTATCACACACGCACACCTGTTCTGCGGCCTCGGCGGGGGAGCAAAGGGCTTCAACGCAGCCAAGGCCCGACACGGCGCCCTGACAGCGTCATTCGAATGCCTCGGCGGGATCGATGTGGATCCTGCAGCGATCCGCGACTTTGAACGCCTGTCAGGCGTCAAGGGCACCGTCCTAGACCTGTTCGATCGTGGTCAGTATCGGGATTTCCATGGCGCAGACCCTGCGCCCGACTGGTCCGAAGCAACCACGGCCGACATTCATCGCGCGTTCAATAACCGCAAGCCGCACATCCTTTTCCTGTCTGCACCCTGCAAAGGCTTCTCCGGTCTCTTGTCAGAAACCATGAGCCGGACAGGGCGGTATCAGGCGCTCAACCGCCTGACGCTTCGCGGTATATGGCTTGCTCTGGAAGCGTACAAAGAGGATCCGGTCGAATTCATTCTCTTCGAAAATGTGCCGCGCATCGCGACCCGTGGCAGGCACCTGCTCGATCAGATCGTGGCGCTTCTTGGGAGCTATGGGTACGCTGTCGCCGAGACGACGCATGACTGCGGCGCATTGGGCGGGCTGTCGCAATCGCGCAAGCGTTTTCTCCTCGTCGCGCGGCATGCCGCCAAGGTGCGGCCGTTCCTCTGGGAACCACCCAAACGCGCAATCGGCGGCGTGGGCGATGTACTGGGGCGTATGCGCCTGCCGGGCGATCCACTGGCAGGACCGATGCACCGCGTGCCTCGTCTCCAGTGGCAGACCTGGGCCAGACTTGCTTTTGTCGAAGCTGGAAAGGACTGGCGTTCCTTACAACGGCTTGCTGTGGAAAACGGCGTTCTGCGCGACTACCTTCTGGTATCGGAACAGACCTGGCGTGGTGGCCCTCTCGGCGTTGTCCCCTGGAGTGATGCAGTTGGCGTGGTCGCAGGACGCTCGAATGCGACGAATGGACGGTTCAATGTAGCCGACCCTCGGATCGATGGTCACGAGCGCTCAGTCCAGCACGGTATCCGGCGCTGGGACGAGCCAGCTCCCGTCGTCACGGGAAAAATGCTTGTTGGAGGCGGTCCGCATGCAGTCGCAGACCCGCGCGACCTCGCCGGATCCGCACTGGCGAATGAATACAGGATCGTCCCCTGGACAGGGGATGAAGGTATGCTCGGCGAGCCGGGAGGTTCGGGACAGCGCATCGCCGATCCGCGACCGAACCTGTCGCGCGAAAAGGGAGATCCCTACCTCACCGCGGGCCATTATGGGGTGGTTTCATGGGATGACGCGACCGGCGCCGTGAGCGCCGCTGCTGGCCATGATAACGGCCGCTGGGCTGTGGCTGATCCCCGTCAGGCGCTGCCCTGCGCGACCGAGAAGCTCGTTGCGGTTATCCGCGCCCTCGACGGTACCTGGCATCGCCCCTTCACGACAGCCGAGCTGGCGGCACTGCAGTCGCTCTACGATCCTGAGGAGCAGGCCGAGCTCGACGGTCTGAATGACTCTGCCTGGCGTGAGCGGATCGGCAATGCAGTCCCGCCCGATGCGGCGCGCGCGATTGCGGAAACCATGGGCCGAACACTGCTGGCCGCATGGAATGGCGAGACATTCATGCTCGGTGTCGAACCCATCTGGGTGCGTCCGATCGCGGTCGCCGCAAGCGTCGATGTGCCCCTCCCAGCGTGAGCCGTTGACCCGCCCGTCCGAGGTTCTCGGACGGGGAAAGGCGACGAACGGAAAATGGAGAGAGGGGGTAGGTGACGGGATCGGTCCGCATCAAGCGGTGGGTCCTCCCCATGCTCGCAAGCTGCGCGTGGGTCCGGTCCCGGCGCTAACGCGCCGCGCCTGACCCGGCCCGACCCGCCACCTACCGGAATGGTCAAGCGCAGAGATTAGAGCGCGAGACACAAGCCGGAGACAGGACAATGTCCGAACAGATCGCACCCCAGATGGAACGTCCTTCAGTGATTGGGCCTGATTACATGGAGCAGTTGAAACGCCGCCAGGCACTACGTCAGGAGGCGCTGCGACAGAACCTCGAGCTTATCTGGGATGCGATGAAGGCCGGTGCGGGTACGCGACTGAGAGTGAACTATGACTGCCAGGACGGCGGGATCGATGCTCCCACGGTCAGCTTCGAAGGGACATCTGAAGGCGAGCCCTCTCCTGAAGCAATCCGCCTGCCCGAAGCCGTCGATGCCATGGGTCTTCCGGCTCAGATCGCGCTGATTTTTCCTGACACACTGAGCGATGTTGCCTGGCTTTGCGTCCAGATCGTTCTTTTTCGGTCCAAGCCAGAATGGAACGACGGGGCAGGCGGCTACGGCGAAGCGGTCTTCGACCTTGCCACATGCGATCTATCCATCTCGCACACCCAGCGCATCGTCGAGCACGAAGCCTACCTCTTCAGCGCCTGACGCCCCCAAAACCTACGAATGAAACCGCTCCTGCGCGTGGCGCAGGAGATGAGGAGACATGACCATGACCAATGCGACACCCGAACTGCGCCTTGTCGATCCCAGGACACTCGTGGCCAACGACACGAACCCGCGCCGCTCACCAGCCTCCGAAGAGGATGACCGCCGCCTTGCACTCAACATCCAGATTGCCGGTCTCATTCACCCGCCTTTAGTCCGTGAGCAGGAAGATGGTTCGCTGAAAATCATCGCCGGCTCACGACGCGTTCGTGCGTGCATCAAGGCCAAACTCACGGAGATCCCGGTTCACGTCACTGAGGCAGACGAGAAACTCGATGCGCTCATCGCCGGGTCAGAGAATATGATCCGGCAGGCCATGAGCGAACCCGATCAATGGGCGTTCGTGGTCAGGCTGCGCAAAGAAAAAGGGCTGAGCGACGCCCAGATTCGCAAGGCAATGATGATTACGCCGACCGACTTGAAACAGCTCGAACTGTTGTCTCGTCTGCACCCCCCCATTCTAGACGCTATTGCGCTTGGTTACGGACCCGAGGGTAAAGCTCGCGCAGCCATTGCGAAATCGCCGATCGAGGAACAGGAGGCCGCGTGGTTTGAAATGTGGTCCGACCATGTTCAGGACGGCGCTGACCCTGCCCAGTATCGTATGACGCAGAAAGAAGCGCAGAATTACGAGTGGAACGAGCTGGCACACGCCCTCTCCCATAACGAATTTTACGCGCGCGATGCCCGTTTTGGCGACGATCTGGCAAAGGAGCATGGGATCGTCTGGGAAGAAGATCTCTTTGCGCCCGCCGACCAGGATAGCCGCTATACACGGGACGCTTTGGCATTTTCCGCTGCGCAGTCCGCGTGGATTGATAGCATTCTCGGCGAGGACAAGATCCGGATCGAGTGTAGTGAGTACGGTTATCCCCTTTTCCCGGATGGATTCGGGAAGAGTCATTACGATGATACGACAGAAGGACAGGCTTACGCGCTGGATCCTCGCACGCTCCTGGTGAAGGAGTGGGACTTCCGGCGATATGAGGTCGCCGCACCGTCATCGTCGTCAGGGACATATGCACCTGCTCCCGTCGCCAAAAAGGAGCGTGCCGATATCTCGGGCACCGGCGATAAGATGATCGGCGAGATCCGCACACGGGCGCTGGACGAGGCGCTTGATGCGCAGGTTGCCGATGTCGATCCCTGGGATCTGGTCGGCGCTCTCCTGCTCGCTTTGTCGAACAGCAATATCCGCGTTGATGGCGATCGCTCCAAAGGTTGTGCCTATGCGAACAACGCCAGAACCCGGGCACGCAGCGCGCTCTTTCCTGAAGGTGTCCTCGTTCGCGATCCCGATCTGCTCCGCCAACATGCGATCACAGTGCTGAAATCGATCTCGAATTGCGAGATCAGCATTCACTCGGGCAGCGGCCTCTCGGCTCAGCTGCTGGGCGTTCACTTCAATGCCGATGCGCATATGCCGAGCCTCGCCTTTGAGGAGTTTCTCAAGACCTACTCCAAGCCCGGTATTACCAAAGCCGTCCAGGCACTCGGTCTTGCAGAACAGGCAACTGGCAAGCTCATGCGTGCCAGCCTTATCAACCATGTAGGGCAGGGTCATTGGGTGCCGCCCGAGGCTGGGTTCGCGCAGGCCGTGGACGTCTGGCGCGCTCAGGCCGCCGAAGAAGCCAGACGCCTCGCTCGATGGAATGATACCGACACGGATGACACGGATGCCGAAGATGAGGACCCGGGCGAGGACGTCACAGGCGACGACGCAGATGCGGTTGCCCCGGAGATGATACCGCCCAGCGACCCGGTCGAGGACGAAGCCGCCTCGATCGAGATCGCCCCGCACAGTAAGACTGCCGATCCAACCCTCGCTGCCCTGTCGGCCCGCTTGCGGGACAGCTTCGCGTCCACCCCTGCGGGGCGGAAGCATTTCGATGACCACGTGGAAATCATCTGCGTCTGACCCTCGAGCGCATTGGCCCTCCCTTGCGCAGGGCCAATGCAGATCGCGCCTCTCTTGAGGAGGAGGGCGGGTTCTGCGGGATAGGCAAGTTCAGAAAACCCGAGGCAAAGGCGGGCCACAGCCGCCCGGTCGCATCAAGGGCGCAAGGCCCTTGACCCGACCCAGCGTCTGCGGCGGCCGCGAAGAGAAGGCTGAGAAAAACTCCCAGCCAGTTTCAAGGAAACTTCTCATGCGCTCTGATGCCACATCGACCGATACCGTTCTGCTCGTCCCGATCTGTCGGGGCATGCCGACGCAGTGCCTGCCCGAAAGCTGGAATATCGCCGCGCTTGTGTCCAGAATTGCGCAGGAGGCGGCGTGATGGGCAATCGTAGCCACAATATCTTCACGGCAATCGGTAGCGCCGCCGATATCGAGCGCCTGCGGGCGCAATTGATGGTCGAGGAGGCGCCAGCCGTTGCGGCTGGCGGTCTGCGGGAGCTGCACTTCGACCAGCTTGGCCTTGATGACGGCCCCACCTATCTTCTGGGTGATCGTATCAGCAGAGAATTTCCGGGCCTTGCATTGTCCTGCGAATACCACCCCGAAGGGTCGAACTGGGCGTTGCAAGGCGTCGCCGAGTGGCATGCAGGTAAGCGTTGGCGCGAGATCATGGTGCCAACCTAGGCGTCGCGTCGCGCCGTCTCGAATGCATCCATAGAACGCTGCACACAGGAGAGAGAGGAGAGGGGGAAACCAGAACGGCGCAGCCGGCGCAATCGGTGGGTCGGCATCGCGTCCTCGCCATGCTCGCAAGCTGCGCGTGGCTGCGGGTCGATGCCGATCCCGGCGCAAGAGCGCCGCGATTGCCCCGGCTGCGCCGTCCCGGTTCCCGGGAAGCATCAAGAGAGAAACATGATCCCGAGCAGGCAGAGCAACTTCTGCGACTGTGCGCCAGGTGGCCGGGACGGTCCTCTCTTCACGCATTCATGGAGATTCCCTCATGTCAGGAAGCGTCAACAAGGTCATTCTCGTAGGCAATCTCGGTCGCGACCCGGAAGTCCGTAACGCCCAATCTGGCGCGAAGATCGTCAGTTTTTCAGTCGCCACGAGCGAAAGCTGGAACGACCGCAATTCGGGCGAGCGCAAGGAGCGGACTGAATGGCATCGCGTTGTGATCTTCAACGAACGCCTTGCCGACGTAGCCGAGCGCTTCGGGCGTAAGGGACGCAAGGTCTACATCGAGGGACAGCTTCAGACCCGCAAATGGACCGATCAGTCCGGCGAGGACCGCTACACCACGGAAATCGTTATCGACCGCTTTCGTGGCGAGCTCACCCTGCTCGATAACGCGCAGAGCTACAGCGATGAGAGCCGCTACGGCCTCGATGATCGCCCCTCCCGTAATGTTCCGCCGCGTCAGCCGCAAGATGGCGGCAACTCAGGCGGGGATCTGGACGACGAGATCCCGTTCGCCTGAACCCGAAGGGCAGGGGCACCCAACACGCGTGCCCCACCAACAAAGCAGAGAGGGCTACGGGACGTCGGTTTTCGCATCAAGGGAAGGCTGCGCCCGACGCTTGCGCGTCGCCCTTGACCCGAAAACCGACGCCCCGTCGCGCGGGAGGCAACCAAGAGGAGATTGTCGATGACCTACGATCTGTTTTCCAGAAGAATGCCGACTTTCAGCACACCGGTTCGCTGGTCCTGCACGTCCGAGAGCGTGACGTGCCGCCGTTGCCATCACGAATGGGATGACGGCGATCCGGCCTACCGCTTCGCCTGTCCCGACTGCAGCGCCACGCCCGGAAATCCCTGCCAGCGCAGTGCGGGCGGCAATGAGCGCGTCTGCCCCGGCCGTGATCGCGTCGCCCAGGCCGCAAAGCTCCTCGGTCCCTGCGAAGGTCTGAGCTGGGACGGTCGTCACGACAAACCGCTGCCGCTGAGAGCCAGCCGCACCAACCCCGCATGGCAGCTAGTCCGTACCGGATCGCCTGCAACACGCGTCTTCAATGACCGCCACCCCTCCTGAGGAAATACCATGAAACTGCACTTCAACCGTGAGCAAACACTTCGTCTTCTCGAGCATAGCCGTAGCGCAACATCACGTTTGCCTAGTGGCGAGCAGCTCTTTGATCCTCAGTTCCTTAAAGCTGGAGCACCCACTCGGGCGTACGCCAGGGCCGAAGATATCGATGGGACCAAAATTCCAGCGGGGCTCTGGCTGGTCGGCGATGATGGCATCTATCTCATGTCGAATGGTCCCGACCATCCAAAGAATCCCGAAACAGGGAAAAATGCCGCAGTCTACGCCGTTGAATGTGATCCGAAGGCGGACCCTGACAATTGGTGGTTCATAAAGAGATCAGCATTCGGTGGAGATGACGGATGCGAGTTCCTTGACGCATCGGCTATTCAGGCCGCGTGCGATGCGACGGCGCCCGATCCGCTTGTATGGTTCGAGGTGACACCTACCTCTATTAGCGTTCCTATGCTTCAACCCGCGTCTCCCAAACCCAAAAGAGCGGGCCGGAAGAAGAAAGGGGGCTGACACAAACGCCAGTCCGCCGCCAGGGCGTCGCCATGCTCGCAAGCTGCGCGTGGCTCCGTGAACGGCGCGAGCGCCGCCCTGGCCCCGGCCAGTCGTTCGCGTCAGCGAGAGGGCATCCAGCAGAAATATAAGGAGACGCAGGATGAGCTTCGAATCTCTCGCCGATCGCGAATACGCCCTTGAGGCAGGACGGGTGCGCACCGACTGTGCATGGGTGCTCAGCGACCGTGACGTCTGGTACCCCAATCCTTTTTATGTCGGATCGCGCGTTCCCCATCCGGAAGACGACAGCGCTCATGACTATGTCAGCGAGCACGGTATCGACGCATGGCGCGATCTTACGGCCCCGAAAACGATTCCGCCGCTCGAGGAGTGGGAGATCCCATTTTGACGCGACCGAACATTTGGGCCGCCTGACGAGCCGGGCATGGGCGAAACGGTCCAGAGGGCACACCTCTGCACCGTCGCGGCCCCATATCTCGTAGCCGGGTCAGATGCCGCGGGGCCGTGGTGTCGCGCCCATTGTCAGAGGAGAGTCCTCCGTGATCGTCTTGATTGTGGTGGACAGGAAATGGCTCTCGAAATCTCTTCGTAAAACGAAGAAAGCCCTTCAGGCGGTTACAGCCGCTCTGAAGAGCCTTTTCGAGTAGTATTTCCACACCGATCGAGGGGCTATCTTTTCCCGAGGTACCCCTCGATCACCTCCGATGATGGTCAATCCGGATACGATTTTCAAGGGCGATGTCTCCGCGCAGAGGCATCGCCCTTTTCTTTGCCCTCTTCACATCCACCCTCCCTCATCACGGCGCAACCCGCGAGACAATGAGGAGAGAGGGGCTGACACAAACGCCAGTCCGCCGCCAGGGCGTCGCCATGCTCGCAAGCTGCGCGTGGCTCCGTGAACGGCGCGCGCGCCGCCCTGGCCCCGGCCAGTCGTTCGCGTCAGCGGGAGGGCATCCAGCAAAAAATGAAGGAGACGCAGGATGTCAGATACAGCACATACCCTCGAAGTCGGCACCATGGTTTCAACAGGCCTCTACGGGCGGGGAATTGGCTACATCACAGCAATTTACGGCGAGCAGAAGCCGGAGACGGTCAGGCGAGTCCTCAACATGTTCGCGACTGGCGGTCAGGCCGAGTTTGATATCGTCTTCGAATCCGGGGGACGCTCCAGGAAACTCCCCGAATGCATTTTGCGTGGCGTACAATGGAAAATCTTTCCGAGAGAAACAGGTTTTGCTGACGCCTCGAAGCTTGCCGCCCTCGAGGAAGCTTCAGATGCCTATACTGCGGCAAGGGAAGCAGAAAAGCGCGAGAAAGAGGCGGCGTTCGCACGTGCGGTTGAAGCCCTGAAAGCCGACCCGGCTTATGTCGATCTGGAACAGGGTGATGCTCGCGACGGAGCACTCGCCGCGAAAAACATCCGCAAACTTCTCAAGGCTGCGTTCAAGGGAACGAAATTCAGTGTTCGCAAGTCGGATCACGGCAGCATTTACGTTCGCTGGAGCGACGGCCCGTCTGAAGATCAGGTGTCCGAGATCACCGGCCGCTTCAAGACCGGCACATTCGACCATCACAGCGACTGCGCCAGGCAGGAAGACACGCCATGGAGCAAGTCGTTTGGCGGTGCCGAGTATGTCTTCACCTCCCGATCCGAAGCCTGATCCTTTCCATTCCCTCAAGCCGCCGCAAGGCGGCTTTTTCGTATTCAGGAGACTCACGATGCCCCGTTTCCAGTTGGTCGCGTCCCCCGCCGCACGCATCGAGAAAGCCAATCAGTATGCGATCGAGCCCACGCCCGGGATTTTTGCAGACCTCTCCCATGAGGCAGACGCCACGAACGCGGCCTCCCTTGCGAGTGCGATGAACAATTTCGGCCAGCTGATACGACAGCGTTCGCGCGAACTGTCCTTTCTCGTTTGCGCCGAGATCATTCCAGGCGCGCGCAAGCCGCGCTGGTACGCCAAATGCGCTCGAGACGGCGGGCTGCGCGAGGAGGCGTTCCTGTTCACAATCACGCTCGATGCAACGATCGAGGACGGGACGCCCCCCGTGCGTATGTGGGGGGCAGAAACGGCTCCATTCCAGCTCAGCGATCGCGCTCCTGTCTGGACAGATGCCGAGCCCGACGAGTTCACGCCTCATGCTCACGGGCATCTCGGCTATTATGGCTGGCTGCGGATGATCAATGCCCGTGTTCAGCTTTATACAAACTCGCACTGCTCCCTGTTCGACAGAACCGACACGTCAATCATGACCAGGCGATACAAGGATCGTCACCACCCCTTCGCCGTGGCGACCGAGCTTATGAGCGCTGGTTACTGCGTCCCCCACAACGTGACGGAGTAAGCGCCATGCCTCGCTTCGATGTCACGATCGTCGAACGCCTGATCTTGAGGGATCAGGCGACCCTCGCGATAGAGGCCTGCAACGCAGAAACGGCAGCACGGATTGTGCTGTCAGGTGTTTCTGACGATACCAGTGGCGGCGTCCGTTCCGTCATCCTGCCTGATGGATCAACTGCCTCCCTCGACCCCGATACGGTCGAGGACACGGATATCCTTGCCGAGGTCCGTGCGTCTGGCAGCGAAGACCTGATCCTGACCTGTGGTGCCTCTGATTTCCTCCGGACAGATCGCGACATGCGGCGGGATCTGGATGGAATCCTTGCGCGCGCAATTTTGGACACACGCCACCCCGAAAGCCATGCCGCAGCCCGACGCCTGCGCGTCTGGCTGAAGGAGCATGACGCATGAGCGTTCGTAAGTTCCTTGATCTCAGCACGGGGCATCTCTCGCCGCGCGACCGCGAACAGCTATCGCAGGCTCTCGCCCCAGGAACCCGGAACACGCCCGGAACCTGTCTGGTCGGACCTTACGGGTGGATGATTTACGCCGAGGAAGAGCCGGATCCCCTCACATGGAGCGAAGTGCCCGGTCTCGCTGCGCTCCTCGCCCGTGCGCGTGAGCTGGACTGCGATTACGTCCTGCTCGATGCGGACGGCCCGGTCGATGAGACCCTTCCATTCTTCGATGAGGACTGACTGCAATGCCCAACCACTACACAAAATTCTCCACTCTTCTGCCGCTATGCAGCGCTAAAGCGGGCATTCTGGCCCTTGAATTGCTCGAAGCAATGCGCGCGGAAGGTGCTGACGGGGCCTTTGAGTCGGACTCTGTTGGCTTCAAGGCCGAGGCGAACGAGCCTCCTGATTCCGAACTCCAGCATCTGTGGATTCACCATGATGAACGTGGGTCGATCGAGGACGTGCTGACCTTCGTGTACGCCTGCTGCGAGAAGAAGCTCACCCTGCCGGTTCGCTGGAGTCTGATCTGGACTGGTGATTGCAGCAAGCCATGCCTTGATGCGTATTGCGGCGGTGCGATCGTGCTGGACCTTGCAACGGGCACAAAGATCGCCTCGATCAGCCTCACAAACTGGGCGTACCAGATCGAGCACTCTACCCATCAGGTGCTCGATGTCGATCGCGAGGCTGCCGCTCAGGCCCATGACTGCGTCATGCAGAACCAGCATGGCGAGGCCACATCAGAGACACCCGCCATGCTCCCCATCCGCACCGCTCTCGCGGCGGCGGCGTTTGGGCAAACCGTCACGATCAGTGGCGTCGGCCCCGACTGATCCTCCCCAATGCCGTCCGCCCCGAAAGGCCAGTGGACCGCTGGGGAGGTACCGAAGAAAACGAGAGAAGAGGAGAGAAGAGGAGAGAAGAGGAGAGAAGAGGAGAGGGACCGCTCTCATGGCGCGCACAGCCCTACAAGGGGTTGTCGCAAGCTCCCGACGCGCCGTGCCGGCGCATCGCCCTTTCCGGGCTGCACGCGCCATGAGCTGCGGATCGGGTCAAGGGGAGAAAAGACAGACAGTCTGCTCCGTCCTGACCACCCAGGCGGTCCATGAGAAGTGGCTAGCCGGGTGTTCCGATCCATCCCGAAAAGGAACCCGTCATGACGAAAGAAACCAATCAGGCCCTGATCGCCAACACGCGCGAACTCGCCGCCATGTTCCTCTATGTCGCGGCTTTCGTGATGCTGGTCCTGACCTGCACATGCGGCCCGAGTCTCTTGGCCGGGGATGATGCCAGGCCTGTTCACCACACCACGCTTCTCGCGCGGCGCTGATCCGACAATGCCGGACGCAATCCCCCGCTCCCTGATTTCGGTCATCGAGGAGGCGCTCGGCTACGAAGCCGAGGCCTTCGGAGAGGATCATCCCGTAGAGGGCGCCGACCTCGTCGAGTGGTTCGCCCAGTGGCGCTTGCGCGCCCAGGCGGCTGTCGCCGCCGCAATCGGGAATAAGACTTCACTCTGAAACGCCGTGCCATACGGTGAAAGGATCTCGCCATGCGGACCGCTCTCCATGCCGCCAAAGGTTATGCCCCCTCCGCCGACATGCAAGCCGCAGCGCTTTGCGCGTATTTCGGAAATCCCCGTCGAACCCTGGCGGAAGCTGCCTTCCTCAGGGACGCCTCTGAAGAGGACGCCCTTCTCGCATCACGTAGCGCCAGCTGGCGCCGTGAAGCCAGTTGCGCCCAGCGCTCAGCCCGACGCCTTCTTCTGGAAGGTGAGGATTGATGCGCTCGGCCGCACATCTTCTTCATCCAGGCAAAGCGTTTCCCAGGCCGCGATCAATCGGTGACACGTCTGCCAGGCTCGATAGCGGGCGCTGAATGCGGCCCGGTGATCCTGCGGATCTCCGGTCTGCTCAGCACGCCATTTCAGATCATGCATACGCGTGATGCTTCGCTGCATGGTGACGCGAGCGGGAGCAAACCAGATTTCGCGTTTGCTCGCGGCCTCGCCTGCATTGACGGGCAAGACGATCTGGCGACGCATCTTCATACCGATCGCGATGCCCTGCTCACCCAAGGCATTCAGATCCGGTGCCGACAGGCCATAGCGCAGGCACTCATCGGCCATGCTGGTATCTGCGGGGAGCTGCGCCAGCAGATGATCGAAGGTGGGCGCAGCACAGCGTTCGGCCGGAAACCGAAGAAGTCTTGCACTTGCCTGAATCATGGGTTCTCCTCGCATGAGGAAAGATAAGCGCCGCTCCGGGAATAAAGTAAAGGGATTTCAGTATGTTGCGCGATTTTCTCCGTGCTTCCGCAATCTTCGCGACCTTGGCCCTGCCCCTGACCGGGGTTCATGCCCAGACCCACCCCTGCGATGATCTTTCTGTCGGGCACACGCCGCCGGCATTGCTTGCGCAGCCAGTCCGGCCAAATACAGCGATCGTCTGTCGCAGGGTCTATATCGCTATGCAGTCGCTCGACGCGCGCGTTCCTCTGTGGTCGGCCGAGCATCTCACAGACGAGGCGCTCGACAGTGCGGAAAGCCTTGGACGCGTCACGAAATTCTTCCATCCGGAAACAGGGCTGCCTTATGGCCAGCGCGCAGAACTGGCGGATTACCGCGGCTCTGGCCTCGATCGCGGCCATCTCACCCCGAGCGGTTCAGCGCCTGATCAGCTCTCCCAGGAGGAGACCTTCTCTCTCGCCAATGTCGTGCCCGAAACCCCGGCTCTGAACGAAGGGGTCTGGACCGGGATCGAGATGGCAGTCGCCGACTGGGCGCACAGGGTTGGCGAGCTCTACGTCGTGACCGGTCCCGTGCTTCAGGCTAATGGGCCGACGATCGGCCGGGACCGCATTCCGGTCCCCGTTGCGATCTGGAAGGCGGTCTACGATCCCGTTCACGAACAAGGCGGCGCGTGGCTGTGCCGCAATGACGACGCGCCGGTCTGCGAGACGCTGAGCTTCGCGGCGCTCGAACAACGGACCGGTATTGACCCGTTCCCGAGCCTGTCCCTGCAGAGTCACAGTGCTGATCCCGCGCTTCCTCAGCCGGAAATCAGCCCTTACACCCCGCGCTCACGATCGACCGCTGCAGAGCGACGCGCCCTCATCGATCCGATGCTGCGCGGCTTCTCCAGGCGCTTCTGATCAGCTGCCGACAAGCGCGTATCCGCGTTTCTTTCGATACCGGATCATGCGCGTCAGCGCATCCGCGGCCTCTCCCTCATCCTGATAGAGATCGACGCGTGTGCTGCCTGCCGTGCCGATACGACCCCATTGCCGCAGCAATGTCGCGCCTCCAAACAGATCGTGGTGGATGCTCAGACGGTAATACCGCCATTCATTCCTGTCCGGTCTGATACGGCGCAATAGCGCCTCGACCGGGAAGAGGGACATCTGCTGTCCCACCCCGCTGTCAGCTTTGCGCGATCTGCGTCGGGAAATAGCCATCTCCCGATGCTGCCACAAAACTTCCCCCCATTTCCATCACGACCTCGCGTGTCGACCGCGCAGCAGCGCGACCGCGACAGGAGAAAACGCATGCACTCTTCCTGCCTCACAGCCGTCAGGCTCAAATTCATATGCTCCGGGTATCAAAGCGCCCTGCCGCTCGAACTCTTCACCGCGCCGAACGCGCCCGACCTTGTGAGCGTGTCCATTGCTCATGACGACACGATAAGCGATCTGCGCGACCGCCTCGCCAACGAGATCCTCCTGCGCATCGACTGGGATCTCTGGGCGGATCGTGGTGATTCCACCAATGCCCGTGTCAATGCGGTGCTCGCGCTGTTGGAAGCGCCCATTGCCTCCGTCTTTCCGGGCGACTTCGCCGATATCGCCGATCCGTCGGCACCACCACCTCCTGTCGAGCCTTATCTGGAATCTGCTCCTGATGGGGCAGGCGTCTTCCATGTCGCTGACAATATCAGTGGCGACATGCTCGCCGGTCCTTTCCCAACCAAGGAACAGGCGAAACAGGCCCTCGACGCTCTCCTCGTGATCCATCCCAGTCCGGAATGGTTCAAACGCTGGTATGGCCTCGAACTGGAATACGGACAGCACAGCGTGCAGGATACGCAAGGCGCTGGTCACTCTCTACTCATGGCCCCGGGTTGAGGCCATGATGCGTCGCTCGAACGGGGGCTATATCAGCCCCGTCAGCGAGGCGCCCGTTATGAATGACGATGTCTACCGCGCAGCTTATGCAGCGACTGATAAACTCTATGCAGAGCTGGCCCCGCTGATGCACGGGCAGGATTACGGATACGAGATCCTGTACGGCCCCCCGGTTCCGGCCGCCTCATTGTTCATCCTCGGTTATCAACCGGGATGCACAGAAGCTGACAAGACCATGCCCGAAGTCTTAAAGCGCCCGGACAAGCCTCGGGATCAGCTCGCCTACGCCTACGAAAACTGGCGCCTCGCCAGGGCTCTTCGCGAGATATGGCCCGCGGAGCTCATGACCTCCATGGCGGGCGGCAATATCAATTTCTTCCGTGCTGTCTCAGTCGCCTCCTGGCGGACGATCCCGCTCGCTCTCCGACGACGGATGCAAGCCCATTCGCTCCAGGCGATGCAGGAAATGGTTACGGCCAACCCGCCTGAGCGCTTCCTTGTTATCGGCCACGATACGCTGAAGAAAATACCGGGCCATCAGCCAGGTAAGGTGCTCCTTCGGTCCAGTCATCCTACCCGACCCTATCGTCTGGTTCAGGAAGCAATGCTTTGGGGAAGGCCAGCTCTTGCGGTTACGCATCTCAGTGGTGCTCAGCTCAGCGCCGAGGATCGGCGACAAATAGAAATCCGGACGCGAGACTGGGCAGGCATCTGACCGGTCTCGCCCTCTATCATCCTGTCCCACCCAAACTCGTATAGTCGGGCGTCTCCCCTTCGGGGCCACGTGACACGGGCTCCGCCCCAAGCCCCTGCGGGTCTTGGCCATTCGGCATATCCCGTTGACGCATTCATCAGGGCGATGCCTGAGCCGAATCAATCGCAATAGCGCCATGCCATAGGCCTCGATAGCGTCAAGACAGTTTCCACCCCATCTTCCTCCGCTCCCGTTGGTCGCTTCGTGCAGACGGGTCCCCTGAGAACCCATCTTGACCCCATCTCCGTCCACAGCGGTCCTGAAAGTGTCGGGACGAAAGGCGTCGCTGCGCTATCCTTTCGACCCTTTGCCTCCGGCACAGGTCGAACGAAAGGCTGTTGCTTTTCTTTATTGAACGAAACCGGATTTTCGAAGTATCGCGAGGTATAGGAACGGCGAGATATTGCATGTTTATTGTGTAATATTGCGCTTTCTTGTTGTATCTCCCGGTCGGTGTGATAGTATCTGTTTGTAGGAAATGGCCGGACTCGCAATGGATCGGCCTCATGTATTTCGATAGGGAGTAATGGCCATGGAACGTTTCAAACTATCTGAGGCTGATCGCGACACCATTACTTCCGGCGTGTCCTGTGCGCTTCTGTTGGAGCGTTATGGTTTCGCCCTCGACAAGAAAGAGAGTACGCGCAATTCGCTGAAATACCGTCGTGGTAAGGGCGAGACATACATCGTGTCCCATCAGGGCAAAGGCTGGTGGGATACTGGTTCCCAGGCCAAGGGGAACGTCTTCGATCTCGTCAAGCATTTCGATCCCACTCTCCGGTGGCGGGATGTTTGCAACGACCTGGGCAAGATGGTCGGTGTCGCGCCCGCTTCGACCCCGTGGGTGAACGCACAGAAGGCCTCATCCGATTATCCGCCTCCCGCCGAGCGCTGGGCTAAGGCCAGGCCGCTGCGTAAGGGAACCACGGCTTGGCAGTATCTGACAGAAACACGCTGCCTGCCGGAGTGGCTGCTGCGAAAGGCTTCGGCTAACGGATCGATCCGTGACGGTTTTAAAGCAGCCTGGTTCAGCTACCGCAACGCTCAGGGGGCGATCACGGGCGTCGAGCGGCGTGGGCCTGAGACGCGCCTGCAGCTGAAGGATAGCGTCAAGACGCTCTTCCGCTTCCAGCTCAGGCCGAACACGCCTGTGCGTCGTCTGGTCGTGGCTGAAGCGCCGATCGATGCGCTCTCCTTTGCCGCCATGGATGTCGAGCGTGGAAACGATACGCTCTATGTCGCTACGGGTGGCGGCATGGGACCGGAAACCATCACTGCTTTGCAGGATCTTCTCGATGTTATGCGCCATAATCCAAATGCGCTGCTGGTCGTGGCGACAGATCGTGATGTCTCAGGCCATAGATACGCAGACATGCTTTACGATCTCGCTGATGAGAATGGGGTGGATAGCATGCGGCTCTATCCCCCGGGCGGCGCCAATGATTTCAACCAGGCGCTGCAGGTCAGCAAGACAGAAAACGGTGCATCCGCTGCGGTGGCAGCATGAGCGGGCGGCATCGAACCTCTGGTAACGGCGATAGATCACAGCCTGAGGGTTGCGCGACTTCCACAGACGTACTCACGCAGATCGCGCAAGCTGAGACCTGCTATCGCGCGTTCCTGGTGAGCGGGCGTGCTGCACAGATGCTGCAGGCGGCCCCCGGTCTGGGTACCAGCATACCGCTTCTCTTCATCCAGTGTGAGGGCATGGCGCAGAGCGCGACCGGCCTCGCCGTAAGAGGTGATCTCGATCCTATGATGCCTGAATCAGGCTTCGATCTGGACGGGCAGTTCACCCTCTTTTCAACCGACCACAGCAACGCCGGTGAATTCATCACCGTGAATGGCTGGGTCGGCACAACCGAAATTTTGGCCCTTCGACAAGGGGCCTCCTTCAAAATCCCTGCAGAGTGAGAACTCGACCATGACACACGATCATTCCGATGCCGATCTCAACGTGCTCTTCCCAGGCCATGATCGGATCGTCGGGCTGCGACAGGCATTCCTGAAGCATCTCCTATACGATGACTACCGCCGCCGGAGCCCTGAGCTTGGCGGCACCCACCCATGGACTCTTGTTGAGCTGTCTTGCCCCATCTCCGGAGAGGTGATGTCGGGGATCGTCGTGTCGGCCGATCCCATCGCAGGCGGATGGGATCTTAGGCGGTGCTTCGATATTTATACCGGAGAAGATCTGTATACAGGTGCGTTCCGCTCGATCGATCCGGCGCAATACGCCGTTCGTCAAATCGGAACCGTACCTGGGCGGGATGCAGTATCTGCACGCAGCGCGGTCGTGCCGCTCCTGAACCTTGCAGCAGTTGCAACCGCTGATTGGTCGGCCCTGCCTGATACAGTGGCACGTACGGTTTCTCCTGGCGGCTTGTCCTCACCGCAGGATTTCCCCGAAGCGTTCGTGTGCATTCATGACGGAGACGACGAACGATATGGTCTCGTCACCAAGGGCTTCACTGATGGTCATGGTGGATGGAATCTCGAGCTGCCCGTCGAGGTTTTTGTTTCGACAGGTGACATCATCTCAGTTGTACCCGGCGGGGACACATGGATCGAGTTGATCCACGACGTCGAACCTGACGGGCTGGCGCGGCGCGGCTAGAAAGGGGAGGAGGGCTGAGTGAATCAAGCGGCATCCCTCATCGGCGTGAGACTGAACGGCATCGGCTGGTCGGTCTGCCAGGCAAGCCGACGAAGCCAGATATCGCGGGACCGGATTGCGAGATGGAGAAATGGCATCGGTGAGCCACCTCAGTCTTTCATGGAATGGCTGGACGCCTTGCACGCACTTCACCGGCGCTATGCAACCCCGCTTTCGCGCGACGTTCCCGCCGCAGGTAATCGCGCTCCCATGGATGCCTACGCGGTCGGTCGTGCGCTTATGATCATCGGCTGGTCTGAGCGCCGTCTCGCCGAACATCTGGGCTATCACCGAACTGAGCTGAGGCGTTTGCTGGAGAGCGGCGGCAGGCTCGGCGCAAGGTCGTCCCGCTGGCTCGAAATGCTTGAGAATGGACACCGTGACCTGCCACGGCCTGCGATCTCCCGTGTGTCCAGACGCCCTGACATGAACAATGGCCTGACGATGGAGACGGTCCGATGAACCCATGGATCACGTTCCCCCACGCATTGCGCGACGGACGTCCTCGCCGCGCCAGTCTCGACTGGGACCACGATCCAGCCAAAGCGCCCCAATGGCAGGCTCTCCTGTCGCAGGCGCATGGCGATCATGCTCACCGGCCGCATTGCGATTGCTGGGCGAATGGAGCGCCCCTGCAGCTCGTCGTTCGCTCACGCGAAGTGCGGGAAAACGGGAACAGGGTACGGCGCTATCACCTCGCACGCATGCCCGAGAGCGGGACCCTTCATCGCGCGAACTGCCCCTTCCACGAACCGGATATTCGCCGGGATGGACGATCCGGATACGAGCAAGGTGTCATCACCCCATTGCCGGACGGCAGCCTCCGGATTGCACTGGAAGGTGGCCTGCTCATCCGTGGCGTAGCCGGCGAGGCTGAGGAGCGCGCGCAGCGTCAAATCCCGCGCGGTGCCCGGCCGGGGGATCGTCAACGCCAGATGAGCCTGCTCGGTCTTCTCCATCTCCTTTGGGAGCAATCCGGGCTGACGAACTGGCGACCGGAAGAGAGGCGACGACGCTGGTCGTGGGGAGCTATACGCCAGGCGATCGAGCGCAGTGCCGCGACCATCGTCTCAGGGGGCGCCACGCTCGATCGGAGCCTTGCCATGATCGGGTATAATGATGAAGCAGGCCAGCCTGCGTTCGAGCAGGTCCGCGACCATGCCCAGGGCGAACGACGTGTCCTGCTTTGCGGGATCGTCGATGCAATCGACATCGAGGCGGGGCGCGCTGCAGACCCGGCAAAGCCCCAGCAACGCGCTCATGGCCCGCGTATCCGCCTGCGATTTGATGGCGCCCGTGCCTTCAACCTGCATCTCATGGGACCGCCCCAGATGGCAGAGGCGCTGGAAACGCAGTTCCCGTGGGCGTGGCGCATTCTGCAGCACGCCAGAGCCGAGCGGAGCAATGCCCAGGTTATCGGCCTTGTGACAGCGCAGCTCAGACCTACGCCTGACGGCCGTGCCACAACAGGGTGGATCGAACGCGTCGCCCTGATGGAAGTCGGGCCGTCCTGCGTGCCTGTCGCAAGCAGCCATGAGCTGGCTTTGTTGACCCGCCTGCAGCAGGCGTCCCGTATCTTCCGCAAACCGCTTCGCTTCGACAGGACGACACAGCTTGTCCATCCCGATTTCGAGTTGCTCGATACGAGAGATCCCCGAGGAACACCCATGGAAGTCTACGGCCTCGATACCGAAGATTACAGGGCGCGTCGCGACATCAAGGAGGCGCATTATCGGGACGTCTACGGTGTCGGCAATTGGTGGAGCTGGAATGCTGCCCTAGGGGAGGCCATGCCAGACCTGCCCCTGCCTCAGGACTGATCAAAAGCCAACGACGACAGCTGTCATCGTTGGCTACGAAAGGCTTTGGGCCTGCCTTACGAGACTAAAACGCCAGCCGCGCCTGTTTGCAGCGTGGCGCGGCAGGGAAACAGATATGTATCAGACCGCTCCGTTACCGGATCACTCATCGATCATGTCCGGCCTTACGCACGTCCAGCGCGACGCCGCCCGTCAACCCGGGACCGTTGTGGTGCTGGCCGGTGCCGGAACAGGCAAGACCAGGACACTGGTTGCGGGGATTGCTGATCGGATCTGCAGACGCGGCATTCCTGCGCATCGCATTCTGGCCGTGACATTCACCAACAAGGCCGCAGGGGAGATGAGGTCGCGTATCGAAGCTGTACTTGGAAGTGACCATGCACCCCGATGGGTCGGCACCTTCCATGGGCATGGTCGTCGCCAGCTGAGGAACGATCCTGATATCGCCGGTCTGCGCGAGGGGTTCGATATCTACGACGCCGAGGACAGCCGTATTATCGTCCGTCGTTTGCTGGAGGAAGCCTGTGCGGCTGGCTTTGAAGCACCAGACGATGTGACGATGAAACAGCGGATCCGCTCCGTTTCGACACGTATTGCCCTGCTCAAAGAGAGGCTCATTCTTCCCAACGATGCCGTACGCTCGACTGAGGGGCTCATTGCTTCGGGGCAGTTGCATGAGGGAGACGATCTGAATGCCTGGCGTGAGGCTGCTGCGCTTTACCGTCCCTACCAGTCTCACCTGAGAGAGGCCAACAAGGCAGACTTCGCGGATCTGCTCCTGTGGCCTACCGTCACCATGCTGCGAGACGAGACATACCGTCGCGACTGGGCCGGTCGGTTCGATGCGGTGCTTACGGACGAATTCCAGGACGTCAATCGGCTTCAGTATCTCTGGCTACAGGCACTTTCGCGCGACCATGGCGAGTTGTTCTGCGTGGGCGACGACGCGCAGTCTATTTTTGGCTGGCGAGGGGCGAGTGTATCCATCATACGCTCCTTCCTTTCGGAATTTCCGCACGGACGTATGATCGCGCTCGAGGAGAATTTCCGCTCCACGGGCCATATCCTCGCAGCCGCCAATGCCGTGATCGCGGCGGATCCTGATCGTCTGCAAAAGACGCTCTACACGGCAGCCGGAGATGGAGCGCCGCTCGACATCCTCAGCTGGCCAGGTGGCGCCGAAGAAGCCAAGGGTATTGTCGACGAGATTGCGCGACGAGGGCTGGAGGGCGTCTCTTTCGACGACATGGCCATCCTCTACCGCTTCAATTTTCAGTCCCGGCAGCTCGAGGAAGCGCTGCTGCATGCCCATATTCCCTATGAGCTCGTTAACGATACGGCGTTCTGGCAGCGCGTCCCTGTGAAGGATGCTCTGGCGCTCCTCAGGCTTTGCAGCAGTCTCGACGACCGGCAATCTGATGAGGCGTTCCGTAGAATGGCCAACCGCCCCAGACGGGGCATAGGCGCGGTGTTCATGGCGCGTCTGGAGCAGACCTCCGAGCAATCCTATCTTTCTCTCTTTGAGACGGCTGAAAAGATTGCTGCAGGTGGCAAAACCAAGGCTCATGATGCGCTCGCGTCTTTCACTACCACGATCCGCGAGATCGCCGGGAAGGTCGGGATGCCGGTTGCAGAGAGGCTCCGTATGCTCCTCGAGAGAACCGGCTATCTCGAGATGCATCGCCAGGAAGGCGACGAAGGAAAGACAGCGCTCGAAAACCTGCACGAGCTCTGTGCTCTTGCGGAGGCGTTCCCGACCCTTGAAGCCTTGTTCGACCATGCAGCCCTTGGCAGTGTGCGCGATGACGCAGATCCAATCGGCAGGGTGAAACTCATGACGATCCATGGCTCCAAGGGGCTTGAGTTTGCTCACGTGTTTTTGCCAGGTTGGGAGGACACGCTCTTTCCGTCGACCAATGCGACAGCAGATCCGGCCGAAGAGAGGCGGCTTGCCTATGTGGCGCTGACCCGAGGCCGCCGACGTGTCAGTATCTCTTGGTGCCGCTATCGCGGCGGTCGGCCCGCGGCTGCGAACGTTTTCATCGACGATATTCCGCAGACCTCGCGGCATCTGGGCTGGCCGAGGAGGCGTGTCGTGCCGAACGGCGGCGATACCGCTGCCGAGCCCGTCTCGGTGTTCACCCAGAGCGGGTTGAGGTCATGAGTGACGGCCAACCCGGAGATCCGAGAGAGGGAGCATCCCGTGCAACGAAATGGGCACATGACTGCGCGCAATGCGGGGATGGCGCCATGTTCGGCTTTGTCGGCCGCCGTGGGGATCAGGCATGGTACTGTATGGCCCACCGCGAAACCGGGAGACGCCAAGTCATGCTATCGGCGCGGTCAAAAGAATAGAACCCGCTCTTGCCGACCTCTGATACATCAGTGGGGACAATCGTACAAAGCTGGCTTTTGATCGAGGGGACGGCCCGCACTCACATCGCGATCATATATCGTCATGAGCGTTGCCAAAATCTGGAGCCCTCATGCCGCCACGTACGCCTTCACCGCCACCTACGGTCCCTTTTTACGACAAATCGCCTGAGGAAAAGCGCGGGGCACGCCGCACATTGCGGCTTCGCCTGCTGAAACTGCTTGATTCGCAGCCTATGACAGTCATGGCGTTAAGGCTATCGCTGGAGCCAGATACGGCCGGCGCATTGGTGGCGACACTTGAAGATCTCGTGGCGGCTGGAGAAATCGCGGCAATCGGTCATGGCGCTTACACAAAGGTGCCCTGGGGCCCGGAGATGAGACCCGTTGTTGCGGCCCCATTGCGCGATACCGTTCATGGTGCACTCGTCCACCTCGCACGGAAGACTCGGCGCAAATCCTGCTCGGTGACAGCAGTATCCGGATTTCTCGGATTGTCGATCGAGGATGTAGCATCCAGTCTGCAGCAGATCGAGATCGCCGGTCAGGCCAGCTTCGACGACGCGACAGGTGAGTGGCGCCCCGTCGGAACCGTCACAATACGCCGCGCACGTAAAGGCATCGACGAGGGAATTCCCCCCATACCAACCCCCAGGCATTGAAGCACACGCAGGAAACCTGCTGTGCTGAAGCGAGGTCTACGGGCGGAGTTATCCCCAGTTTCTGTGGACAGAAACGGGGAGAACCACAGAGTAATAGGTGGTCGCCCTACTCAAAAGAAGCGAGATACCAACTCAGATCGTCGAGTAGATGATTGGGGCCGATCGCCGTCAGGATGCCAACGACGATCACGACGACAGAGGCGGTCATGAGCGTCTTCCTCAGGCGCGACGGTTTCCGTATGCCCATGGCAGAACGCCACCGCTTTTTCGCTTCTTCGCGGTCATGTTCCCGATCTGCAAGATTCATGAATGTGACTCCTTCCGGGGCCTGATTGGATTACCCGGCATCGTGCCCTGTCGCAGCGTCGCTATGAATTCGCGGCATCGGCGCATCATATGGTGCAGCGCCTAGCCGGAGGCGGGCGCCGCTGTCACCCAATGTGACGATCGTATCGTTGCAATGGCGATCAGCATGACATATCGGCAACGTCACATCCGTATCGAACCGGGTTTGTGTCGTAAGCGGCACCGTCCGGGGTATGGCCTGACCGGCAGTTTCTTTGGCCGTCAATTGCTCGTAAGCGAGATGCAGGCTGATCCGGTCGCTCGACTGCCCCGCATAGGTCAGAACGAGATCCTCAGTGACGACAGGAGCGGCATGCCCAGAGCCCGGGTCGGTCACCAGACGTGATGTGCCCGCATGAATCGCATGCTCGAAAGTGAGAGCCGAGGAACCGTAAAGGGTTTCGAGGGGCGTTTCCGACGCAAGTTTAGGAAAACTGACTTCGAAATGTACCAAGGTGGTCGGCGCCAGTCGAGATGCGGCGCTGGGCTGTGAAGGGAGCGTGGACATAAGCTGTGCCGGGGGAGGGGCGTAAGCTGTGTTTGGATGGGCTCCCTCGTCAGCATAGGCGGCGCTGCAAGTGCAGGCGGCTAGCGCTGTTACCGCCCTGGCTGTGGCAATGTAAAAACGTGTGGCGTTGTGAAATGACGATAGTCGTCTGACAGCAGAAACGATCAAGGTGATATGCCCCAGTAGCGTGACGGCCCCATCGGGTGACGGAACCTGCGTGTTGCCACGCAGGTCATAGGTTACGAGTTTGCGATGTGAGTGCGGACAAGCACGCACCGATTGGGGCGCGTTTCGTGGCTACGGATGAACGGCATGGGCGCGCGTTGCGCGGCCTACGGCTGCGGCGTCACACGCCGCACCCACGCGGTGAGCGTATTGTGCTGTGTACTTCTGCTTGCTAATGAATAGATTAAGTAGTTATGTTGTTGTTCAAAAGAATCTATAGCGAAGTCACAATACTATATGATTTTCTACTATGCGGTCAGTACATGGCTGAGCAAATAGACATGCAGTATTGTCTATTCTATTCCTTATGAAATGCCGATATAACTTTACTTGTGGACAGGCAATAACGCCCCACACAAAAAGCGCCCCGGAAGGTGCTGGAACACCACTCCGGGACTTCGCCAGAATGAAAGAGTCGTTTCATGTCAGACGCAGCCAACACCATCGCCCAGAAGCCAGCCGCTCGCAAGTACACCAAAGGCGAAGTCCGCCGCTTCAAAGAGGCCGAAGAACGTGTCAAGTCGAACAACCGCCCCACGCTCGAATCAGTCATGGCTCTCACGCCAACCGAAGATCGTATTTCGCTGATCATATCCCGGCTGGGTCTGGATGCGGGGGACACTGACGAACTTATCGGACTTGGCTCTAACATGATCCGCGATCAGTATAACGCAATGTTCTCGATTCTCGCGTGGACCGGGCGCGACGGCTTGCAGGATCTCGAACTGAAAATCCACCTTGATCGTCTGGTTGAGGCTCTGGTCTGTTCCGCGCACTACTCAGCGAAGAAATACGAGGCCAAGCGTGCTATTGCCGCCGACGCCAGAAGCGCTTTCTCAAACCCGCATCGCGACGAGAGCCGGGCCGGGCCAGATGGCGACCGCGGACGAGTGGAAAATCTCGCTCGTGTGGCAGCGAGCACGGCGGCCCGCTCCTATGCAGTCTCGTGCGTCGCACAGGGTGCCTGCGCCGCCTACAAGGAGCTGATGGGCAAAGACTGGCAGCCCTATGTGCCCAACAATCGCCGGAGCGTTGAAGAAAGGGCAGGGGATGCCATTTTCGACGCCCTCGGCATCTAATTCGTTCCGCCGGACCCGAAAGGGTCCGGTTTTCGTTTGGGGCCTTGGCCTCGATAAGGCGGGGAGGCGGACAACGCCGCTGACGCGCCGTTGCGGTTTTTTAGGCCCGCGCAAGACGCGGGCAGACGCACGGATTATGATTCATGCCCGCGTTAAATGATCGACGTTCGATCGTATGCATCTTTTGGGGTAATCCCAACACGCAACCATCTGAAGACAGTGAAACCTTACCGGACGGGCGGACCCTATGGGCCTGCACAGTCCTCGACCGTGCGTATGAACGCGAAATCGTCGCCGAGCACGCGCCGAGCATAAAGCCCGGCTGTGGCTGGTCTCATGGATGGAGCGCCTACCATCCGCCGGTCACACGCTGGAGCCCGGAGCGCAAGGCGGACACGCGGCGTAGGAGGTTGCGCGCCCGTCTCGAAAAGCAGGTGCCCTTACTGGCCGATATGGAAGAGGCTGACGAGCTGGCCCGCCGCCCTGCTTATTTCAGCGCCTCAGGGATCGAGGCGACAGACCGGGAGCGCGATGCGCGGGATCGGTGTTAATTACCGCGCAAATTTGGACACAACTCACGCAGCGGGGCGTTCGTCGCCTCGCGGGGCCGCGTTGCCCCCACTTGCCACATATCCACAGGGCACGCGCTCTCGACTCTTGACGGTCGAGCGCGTGCCCTGTGGATATGCTCCGGCGTCCCTTACGGGACGCCTACGGCCCTTCGGGCTGGAAAGCAGGGACAACGCTCGCAGCAGGATGGGATTATAGTTCGGCTTGGTTATGGTCCGTTCGCAGGGGCGGCTGGCAGACGGTCATATTCCGGCAACCTGCACCAGGCTTTGCCGGTATCCGCGTAAGAAATGTTGTTCCTGTCGTGGCACTGGTTGCCGATCTCTATCGAGCGCCAGTAAAAACCAATTCCTGAGAGAAAGGCGACGGCAAACATACCGGCCCCTATCAGCGCCAGGCGTGCGATGAACCGGTTACGCGCATATTGATAGAACCCCCTCTCGACGTAAGGGGCACGCTCCTTGATCTTGTCGAGAACCGCCGGTGCAATCTCGGACTCCAGCCTGCTCACCATTGCCGCAACGGTAGCGTTGTAGAGGTCTCGGTGCTTTTGCTCGTCTTCCTTAAGGCGCAACTCGGCGCGCACGGTCACGGCGTCGATGATCTTCTGAGCATCCGCCACCAGGTCGGTGATCGCTTGAGCGGAGTCATGGGCGAGCGTGGTGTTGCGCTCGACCTGATTGACAGAAATCTGTGAGACAGCGGCATAGGCGTCGAGCGACGCCCGCATTGCCCCGATCATGCGACCGAACGGGCTGTAGCGATCTATTCCTTCCAGCCGCGCAGTCTCTTCGAGTTCGAGGCCTGCACGACGCAGGCCCTCAATGAGTTGCGATGCGTTCGGATCAGGGCTGGTCATGGGAGCCAGTCCTCGATGCCAGCCTCGCTGATCCGGGCCTTGATCGTGTCGATCCAGTGCTGGATCATCGCACGACGAAACGGATCGAGAGGCGTCCCATCCGGGCGAGGTTTCCCTGCGGCGGCATCGTGAAAGGTGAGACCGCTCTCCATGACGAGAGGAAGGCAGCTCAGCTTGGGAACACGTAGAAAGGCAGTCTGACAGCCGTCGAAGCTTAGTGCGGTCAGCCTTGTGAAGACTTCGTCAAAGATGCGATCGGGATCGTGGCCAGTGGGAACGGTCCATTCATTGAAAACGAGAACCGCGCGGCTCGGACGGAACGCCGCACTCGCCCAGAGGCGCTCTAGATAAGCCGCGTCACCTTGCTGAGGGCCGATCATGAACGCGCCGGTGACAGAGATGCCTAGCCCCTCAGCAAGCCTGATGATGTTCTCATCCTTTGCCCAGTTTTCGAGCGTGCGATCGCCGCCGCCGACATCGATCACCAGAGACTGGCCGGTTGCGGCGGCTCTGCCAAAAGTGTCGGCAAACCATTCGCGCAGTTTTGCGGCTTCTTCCGAGGCAGGCCGGGGCACGCCATATTTGTCATAAAGCGCTTTTGCGATGGAGATGCCCGGATTGCGGGCATCACCGTCAGCGAGAAGAGGAGGGGCGCCCCTATAGATGGCGATCTCACCTATAGTCGAGAGAAATGTCGATCCTCCGAGATTGCCGCGTCCTGTCTTCACAAGGGCGACGGGAGTCTTCTTCTTTCGGGGTTCTGCTGATGCCATATGGCCTTCCTCCTTTGAAAACGATCTTCCGATCGTAGAAGAAGCCTGACACAGGATGATGTGAGTGCTGACAGTCTTCACAGGACGAGGTCAAAAATTGCGCGCATAGCCTTTTACGACCAGCAGCATACCTTTGAGAACCAACGATCGCTTCTCAAGTGGTACGGCCTCGATCATCGGCACACAGGCGCGTGCCCAGTCCGACTCCCGCTCGAAAAACGACATGCGGGGGAGCCCGGGCATTTGCCTGATATCCACCTGCCCATCAGGCTTCATTCCTGTCGCGTCCAGTGGTGTCAAAGCCTCCAGCGGCAGATTCTCCGGCATCCCGGCAGGGCGCGGCCCGACATAAGAAGGCGGCAAGGGTTTGAACCGATCCTCTCCATAGCGGGGTGCGGCTTCCAGCATCTTCACCGGCCGCTTGATCTGCCCGATGACGAGGTCCGGCGCATCGCCCTGACCCGTCGTCTCGGAGATGACGGGCGCCGGCATTGTCGGGGCAGCTGCGGATACAGGGGCGCTGGATTGTGTGGCCGGGGTCGGAGGGAAGCCCTGCTCTGCTATCTGGCGGATCTCGAGTTCGCGCTCTGCTCCTGCACGAGCGACTGAAGCCGCCTCACGATCAGCGGTTTCCTTGGCAAGCTTGGCGGCTGTCGCGTCTCGACGGGACAGCCTCGCCGCATCCTCTGCCTCCCGCTTTTCCAGCGCAGCTCGAACCGCCTTCCTGACGCGATACCAGGTGGATTTTACCGTGTTCACAGCAGCCGGTCCGCCGTGACGGGCTCTCAGCCCATCAGCGTGGGCGGCCTCAGCAATTCGTCCCCAGCGAACGCGGCCGCCGCTGATCGATCGCTCCATCACCTCGAAATTCTCGGCCATCCAGAGATAGAGCGCGGAGTGTTGCCACTCGCCGCGCTCACATCCTCTGAGAGCGTCGTGAAGGGCGCTGCGCGGCGTTATCGCGATCGTCGTCATCTGGCAGGCCCTCCGGTGTCTTCGCCCTAGCTACCACTCGATAGAAACGGATGCAAGGCAGATGCGTGACGGACTGACTGCGGATGCAGATTAGACGCGAAGTGGATGCAAGTTTTTTCTTTCTCCATATACAAATGCAAACTTTCAGTTTGCGCTGCGCGCCGCTCTCGGAAGGGAACACTGCGACACCTACGCAGGCACTCGGATCGGTGGTCGTCTTTGCCGTTTCGACAAGCGTCGTGACGCTGAACCTGAGCTTGCGGAGCGCGGGGCCATCACGATATAGAGGTCAATGATATCGTGATATCAGGAGTTCTCATGGCACAGTTCGTTATCCGCAATCTTGACGACATCGTTCATGCTGCGATCCGGCAAAGAGCCGCTCGGCACGGGCGAGGTCTGGAGGCAGAGGTGCGCGAAATCCTAAACAAGGTCGCATCGGAAGAGGCTGGCATTCACCCAGGGGTAGGACGGGGGGCGCGCATGGCCGCCCGTTTCGCTCAGGCCGGATTTCGGGAGGATGAGGGGATCGAGGAGCTGAGAGGAACGACGGCTACACCGGCAGCTTTCGACTGATGCTCGTACTCGACACCAATATCTTGTCCGCCGTGATGAAGGCGCAGCCGGACCCCGTCGTGACTAGATGGCTCGATCGGCAGGGCAATGCAGCTCTTCGGACAACGTCAGTGAATGTGTTCGAGGTTCGCTTTGGTCTTGCCCGTATGGAAGCCGGCCGGAGACGGACTGCCCTGAACGACGCTTTCTCCGCCATGCTTGTAGAGGATCTGGGCGGTGCAGGTCTTGAGCTCGACGACCGCGCTGCTGATGTTGCAGCGACGCTAGCTGCAGAGCGTGAGGCCGTCGGGAGACCTGTCGACTTTCGAGACACAACGATCGCGGCCATAGCCGTGCGATATGACGCCACACTTGTCACGAGGAACCTTCGGCATTTTTTCGGCCTGCCTATCCCGGTAATCTCCCCGTGGGGCACAGAATAAGTACCTCTGCGAGAAAGTGCCTGGAGTCAGGTAAGCTGGCGCTCTGGGATACCTGCCAAGGAAGATGAAGCGCGGCAGCGCGCACTCACATCGAATACGTGCATGATCCTCTTTGAAGTAAACGGCGGAGGTGACCATGCGCGACGGCAATGAGACAGGAGAACTGGGAGAGCGGAGCGCCGCGTCCGGTGTCAAGGGTGGGTTCGAGATCCTTGTCGCTACGAAGCTCACCCATATCGGTCAGACAGTCGCTGACATCCATCGTCTGGTAAGTCCCCCCGAAGATGACACAGGGGATAAACTGGTAGATGTCATGAGCCGGATCGCGGACGGGATTGAGAACCTCGGTGTTACTCTGAACGAGATCCTTGAAGGGCAGAGCCGCATCGAGGAGCGGCTCGACCTCGTCGAAAAGACAGTGCGGCCGGCACCTGTCCGGTGATCACATTCAGAAAACTCAGCGCGGAGGGAGCCGGAAAGCTTATCCTTGCCTATCTGCGCGAACACAAGACGGAGCCAGAACAGGATGCCCGTTTTGAGGCCAATCCTGATCGGGAGTCGGGTGAGCGTCTGAACAGCTATTATACCGGCAGAGACGAACGCGGTAGCTGGGGACCTGATATGGGGGAGCGTATCGCTAATGCCCTCGGGATCGACCCATTGAAATTACCGGCGGACGAGACATTGGCGCGCTTGTTTGAAGCTCGAAGGGCAGACACCGGGGACCACTGGGCCAATACTGGTCGAAAGCGTGAAATCTCTGCAATCGATTTCACCTCAGCGCCGCACAAATCTGTCTCAATCGCGATCCTACTCGCGCGATCGAGTGAGGAGCAGGCGTTGCTTTGGCAGGCAATGCACAGGGCAAATGACACAGCGATGAAGTTCATCGCCAAGGAAATCGGACAGGCCCGACGCGGGTCCGGGGACAACGCCCATGTCGAGCAGGGCGAGGTAGCCTGGGTCACGTTCCGGCATCAGTCAGCACGTCCCGTGTTGGACATTCAGGACGGTCGTGATGGGGCGACGGCACAAGTGGAGGTGCCAATCCCTGGAGATCCTCAGGCACATCTCCACAACCCCATGTTCAATGCTGTGGCGACAGAGACCGGTCATCTAGGTTCACTGGATTCTGCCAGGGTTACTTCGACCACTGCGCACTTATTTGGTGCCCTCTTCCAGGCGTCGTTTGCAGCGGAACTGCGCGAGCTGGGGATTAAGGTAAGGCCGGAGAACAAGGGCAGATCAATCGCGATCGAAGCAGTCCCGCAAGAGGTATGCGATCACTTCTCCAAGCGTAGCAAGCAGGCCCAGCGTCAGGCGAAAGCTTTCGCGAAGAAGCAGGGACGGAACTGGGACGATCTTACTGCCGAGCAGAAATTCACGATGCTCCACCAGGCCAATCTCGCGTACAGGTCCGCAAAGTATAAAGGCGACAATGATCGCGAGATCTGGGAAGCCCAGGCAGAGGAAATCGGCTGGGGCCGCGAGACCGTGCTCACCGGGCATCGAGCTGCTGAGTTGACCAGTGAGCAGCGTTTTGCCGAGGCGTACAGGGTTGCGTCCGGGATGATCGCTGAGGACTTCAAGACGGCGGCAGTTTTGGATCGGGACGTTCTCAGAACTCACGCGGCTCATGGCTACATCGCTGCTGGTCTAAAAGACACGAACGAGATCGAACAGCTTGCCAATCATATCGAGCAAAGTGGCTTGATGGTGGAGGGGCAGCATACGCCGCTTTTGGTGCGGTCAGTCGACGGCCGGGTCAAGATGACGACGCAGCAGCAGGTCGATCTCGAGCGCGAAATGGGGCGTCTTGCGGGCGCGGCATCACGGCAACGCGAGGGTGCGCTGAGCGAACGACAGCTCGCTGAGGCAATCGCCCGATCAGGACTGGATTTTGACCGGGAGCCGGATCACGGCGCTGCACAGATTGCGGCGATAAGGGGATTTGGACAGGCCGGGCGTCTAGCGCTGCTCGTCGGTGTGGCAGGGTCGGGTAAAACCACGATGCTGCGGCCCCTCGTTGATGCATGGCACAAGGACGGTCGAACCGTCATTGGCACGGCCATGGCCTGGAGACAGGCCAATGCGTTAAAAGAGGCAGGGATCAAGACGGGCTTTGCGCTCGCCCCGCTTCTTGCGCGAATGGAGCGCGACGAACTGAAGCTCGGGCCGAACGATGTTCTTGTAGTCGACGAAGTGAGCCAAGTCTCCCCTAAGCAATTACTGCAGCTACTGCGTCATCGCGAAAAGCAAGGTTTTACTTTACGCCTGCTGGGCGATCGTGAGCAAGCGCAGTCGATCGAGGCGGGAGATACGATCGCAATCCTTGAGCGGGTGCTGCCCAAGGAGCAGCAGATGGCGTTGAATTCGACAGTACGGCAGAACAGCGCGCGCAAGAGAGAAATCGCAGGTCTCTTTCGTAGTCCCGGCCGAGACCTCTCCAAAACACAAGACGAGCAAAAGGCGATCGACCAGGCGCGCGCGCGGCAGGCAATCGACATGAAGCGTCGCGATGGTACCCTCAGTCTGATAGGCGGGGATTATGACCAAGTCATCGCTGAGACCGCAGAGTTCTATTTGCGCCGGCGCGACGCACTTACGGTGTCGGGCTCGAAGCGCGGCATCACCATGTCTGCCCCGACGAATGAAGACGCGCTAGCGTTGGGTTTGGCTGTTCGAGAACGCTTGCGGCAACGCGGCGAGATCGACGTACGCGAGACGATCCGCCCGGCAATAAGTCAGCGAGGGGCAGCCTCTGATCTCTACGATCTTCCCATAGCTGCAGGTGATCGGCTGCGTCTGTATTCACGAACATGGGGGACCTATCAATCCCAGTGGGGCAAGAGACGTTGCGAATTGGGGGCTAACGGCGACTTTGCTACCGTAAAGTCTTGGGACGATCACGGTCTAGTTCTTCGCAACGAGAAGGGTCGAGAGGGTTTTGTGCCTTGGGATATGCTCACCGACACGAAAACAGGGCGGCTACGACTGGGGCTTGGCTATGCAATGACGATTGATGCCGCTCAGGGTGTCACCTCTGACGAGCATATCAACGCGCTGCCACGTGGTTCGGCCGCAGTAACGGGGTTCAAGACCTACGTGGCAGAGAGTCGGCATGTTTCTCAGTGTTGGACATGGATTGGCGAAGGCTCACTCAGAGAGGCCGAACAATGGTCACGACCTTTGGGAGATAAGACGCCGGTAACGCTGAATGATCTGTATGACCGCCTCGCAGCGGATATGGGGCGCCACCCTTACAAAGACCTTGGAATTGATTTGGTGCGTCAGCGATTAGATTACGAGGATGAACGGCGCGCGTGGATAAAGACCGAACACGAAAACAGTGCCTCCCTTCAGGAGGGAAAAAGCCCAGGCAGAGGTGCTAGGCAAAGGCGCGAACGCAAAGGGTTCGATGCGGTCAAGCCCGAGCAATGGGACGATCTGGGGCGTAAACTCCGCAAAGCAGGCTACGCTACTCAGAACGCCATGGATCGTGCCATTAAAAGCAAAGGGTTGGTCAGGACCGGAGAGCGTCGCGATTTGGCGCAGCCGATATTGAACCTCCCGCGCGGCACCCTGCAAGATAGGGATTCAGGGAGAGGGCGTTGAGCCGCCTTACCCCTGGTACTGATAAACGTCTTGGTGAACATGCTGATAGGTAACGGACGATCCGGGTGCGCAGAGACTGTCCGTTGCCGGATTTCGCCGTTAAGTGCTAGCCGCAGCGATCAAAGGTTTTGTCGTCGAAGATCATACCAACAGTGTTCTTCAAGCTTCTCGAACTCAGGCGGCTTCTATCGAGGCGTTGAAAAACCGCGGCTATACGCCTCATGTTGCGCGGGTCCGCCATCTGAATGACGAGAGATATCCCGATCACAGGCGCAAAATTTGATTATGATGAAGTAGGCGGAAGATTTATTTATGGGTGATGTGGTGGTCGAGATCATCCCGGCGATCAGGTCGCGCGTCAAAACGCGCTTGGGCTTGAGCCACGAATTTCCGGTTGAGCTCGCGCGCCGCGCGCGTGCCGACCTCAAGAGGCGTGACACCGTAGTTCCGTACAGCCCAAGTAATGTCGCATTGCCAATCCGTGTGATCACTGCGTCTATGCCAGAGCGCCATAGCCTCATCGGCGCATTGTCGTGCCTGATCGCGTGTCCAGCCATTGATCTCGACCATCCAGTCGAGTGCCTGTTCGCTCCGCCCCTCAGTCATGGTCTTTCCCCAGTGCCGCACGGCATGGCAATCGGGGCATAGCGCGATCACTCCCTTGAGGGTCTGAATCCGGCGTGTATCGTCATAGGCCCAGCCCTCATCGGCCTCGACCGCCCATTTCGGACCGCGCCCTCCGCAAACGCGGCACCGTGAGCCGGCACGGGCATAGGTATCCTTGCGAATACGATCCCAGTCTTCTTTGGCAAGAAGTGCGCGTAGATTATGGCCCCAGAGTGACTGCGGTACCATCCACGGGCGGATATAGGGCGCAGTCCGATCTGCGCGGTAGCGATATGGAAGAAAAGCCTCGAAGCCGACTGCAGTGTCGCGAACGACGACCCAGCATTTTTCCTCTCTATCGAATACTGCGCCCCGGGCAGCAACTTCGGCCCGGCGCTCGAAAGGGACGCATAAGGGGATCATGCTCGGCTGCATCGCTATATTGCCTCCCGATAGTCGACCCGAAACCTTGCCTGAGCATTAGTGTTTCACGGCAGCCAAGCTTTATGCAAGGTGTCGGCGAAGGCTAGATTCAAGAGACCCAAACCTAGCCAGAGAGGAACAAGAAGGATCAGCCGCAACGCAGTTGTCCGATCAATTTCCGCTCTGCGGGTTATCGTGACAATGACGGTGAACAGGGCAAGGCCGAGGAAGCTGGCCTGAGCGATCATGATCCAGATCAGTCTGGCGCCCTCGGGGGCAATTACCCAGCCAAGTCCCAATAACAGGCTGGCCATGACGATCAGGATATTGATACGGAAAAACGACATTCGGTCTTTCTTTCGATGGTCCGCGCCAGCTCAAGACGGCCAGCTTGTTACGTCTCAGGGTATTGGCAGAAGAGATGGAGGTTGGCTGTCTCAGCCTGCTTGGGAGGTCCGCCTCGCGTTGAGCATGGCGACGATCCTGTCTTTCGGATCTTCCTCTCCGAGTGCCATGTCCGCCTCGCAGAGGATCTCGAGCAAAGCCTGGTCTTCCACGTTTGACAGGGGCTGCCCTTTGGGCGGCTGCAATAGTGCTGGCGTCGGGCGGTTGTGAAAGAGCTCTGCAAAAGGGCGTGCCGGCTCTTTGTTCGCTTGCTCGGTGGCCAGATCGCGCAGGAGGATCACAGCATCCTGCATGGGCGTTGCGATGGTTCCGAGAACCAGAGGTAGACGCTCCATGACCTTGCCCAGAACTCCTGGTAGCGCTTCGAGCTGGTCCTCGAGGATGTAATGCCTGCCGGCCGCGAGTTGCCTGGTCACATCGTCCAGCGTTCTCACTTTTGGCGCCGTGTCTTCGCCGATTTTCTGGAAGGAGGGAGCAATGGTCGGAAAGACCCTGTTCTGTCCCTTTGGCTCGATGCCGGCATAGAAGAGGCGCATATAGATGCGTTGTCCCCGCCAGAGCATGATGGCCTGACCGGGACGCAGGCTTGAGATATCGTTCCATGAGATACGCTTGACCTCACGGATATCCGCACGTTCCTGATCGGCATAGAGACCGATCGGTGAGGAATTGTCGTAGCCGGGCAGCATCGAGACGTTCATCGTGCCGCCTGTCTGCTCGACCCACTCTTTGGTCGGACCCGGATCGCGGATATTCTGGAAAATTCGTAGTTCGGGATTGCCCAGCAGCGGCACCGAGCGATCGCGCCCCAGCGTTGCATAGATGGTCCCGATCTCCTGAAAGGAGAGCCAAAGCGACACGTTGAGCTCGCGGCCCTGGGCCATCATCGTGTCCATGCCACGCGTTGCGAAATAACCGAACTCGTCCATGATCATGGGATAGGGCGTGTCGGAGGCGGAGGGGCGGTTGACAACCACGTCCTCGTAATCGCCTTCGACCGATGTGCCCAATGCTGCGGCGAGAGCGTAGCGCAGGGCAGTGATCACAGCCTTGCCAAGGGCTGCATTGGTCTCGGGATGATTTTCGAGAGACGGCAGCATGACGACAAGGATGCGGCGATTATAGAGCACATCGCGCAAATCGACATCAGGGATCGAGCACCGAAAGACATGACCCAGCGTCGAGCCCATCTGGGTGAAGGTCTTGGCGAAGCCGCCGACGACATAACTATGCTGTTCGCGGACTTTTGCCTGGTCGTCTACCGACTGCCCCTTCTTGAAGCCGCCCGTCTCTTTGACGTAATAGCGGATGGGGTTGAGCAGAACGTCAGGAAAGTCTTCGGGGAGCACCTCGAAGCATTCCGACTGCGACGTAAAGTCGTAATAGTGGAAAATCCTGTCCTCTGCGAGCGCGCGCAGCTTCTCGATATCGGAAAAGGTGACGCGGATCGTTTCGGACGTGATCGGGATACGCAGTCCCGGACAGTCGCGAACCCAGACGAATATGAAGGCCATGCCGGCGAAAAGAGAGTCGGCCTTGCTCTGGAAATACTGATTGCTGCCATCTCCGCCCGCTGCCTCATCGGGCAGAAAAAGCGTTTTGAGTAGCTCCGTCATGCCCTCGGCGCTGACTGTCGCAAAAGGATTCCAGGTGTTTGTTTTTTTGTCGCCCGAGGAGACGAGGAGATTGATCACCCGTACATCGGCTTCACGGCCGAAACGGCGCGCCATGGTCTGGACGCTGAACGCCAGATTGTTCGAGGCCTTGCCGTCGATCAGCGTGAAGCCGCTGCCAGCCGCCAAGGCATTGCAAAGCAGGCTGTAGATGGTTTGTGTCTTGCCGGCACCAGTCGCACCCGGGAGAAGGCCATGCAGGGTCATATCCTTGCCTGCGAGCCAGAGTTGTTGTCCGGTAGCCTCATCCCAGCCAAGAAGCCAGTCCCCAGCAGCAGGGCCGAGTATTTCCCCCCCGTCCCGTTTTGGATCGGGGACGATATTGAACGGATCCTTGCCCCCGACAGAGGCCGGCAACCGCAAGGGCAGCTGCGTCGGCCGGGTCATGACCACCATCGCGTAAGAGCCTGCAATGACAGCTATGACAGGGCAGAGCGCAGGCACGACGAGACAGAGGCCGGCAAGCGCCGCAAGGGGCACCGCCGAGAACCCCGTCGTGAGCATCTCGGCGAGCTGTTGCCCGACACGGCGCGTATCGCGATAGACGATGCCATCACGCTGCTCATGTTGGTTCTGGGGGCCGTCTATGCGGCGCCTTATCGCAGACATGGGTTCAATCCAGTCCGAAAGCAGCGTTAGGGGATGCGGGAAGCGGCTGCGTCGGCGCCTGCACTGATGGCAAAGGCGTGCCAGGCAAGGATGGGGTCGTATCCGGCGTCGGCAGGGTGTGCAGTTGCTCCTGTGCCACAATCATGGCGCGTTGATGAGACGAGCCTGAGTGCCGGGCATACATGAAGCCGAGGAAGCACGTTAGGCCGATCGTTGCGACCCAGACTACCTTGCGCTTGAGCAGGCGGCCGACAAGCTTTTCGAACGTGTATCCCTCATGCTCCTGAGAGATCTGGTTGAACCGGTTCCTGCCAGTGCTATGCTGCTCCCTGCTTAGCCACACATGGTGCGACTGTCCCGATCCCGAAACTGGCACGTCCGCTTCCCGGTCCGTGATGCACAGAACGTGTCGCTCCGGATCGATCGTCACGGTAACGGCGCTGCGCAGGGGGATTTCGATTTGCATGGACCGCGTATCCTTTGAGGTTCGTCCCAAAAGGATACGACGGTGCGATGTGAGTGCGGCGTCGGTCTTCCGAAACAGTCGCTCCACAGGACCTGAGTACGCTCATCGTGGTGTCATTGGTCAAATGTCGGAGGCAGTGACGGTTCCCCTAGCGAAGCTATTGTGTGTCAACCCTGATCACGAGTGCGATACAATGACAGAGACGATCCGAAAACTATAAGAATGACAACGCTGATCCGTCGGCGTTCATTGTCGTTCAGGTTGAATGTTTATGGTTTTCAAGCTTTTCCTGTGAGCCTGCGTGAAGCCCGATCCACGCATTGAAATGGGCAAGCGTGATCGTGGTCTGTCCAGCCATCTCGAGAATTTCCTCGATGACGGCGTCGATCGCGAGCAGAACGATCGAGGCCGAAGCGTGATAAATCCGTGTGATGCGGTACCCGGACCAGGATTTCGCATCCTGGATCAGAACGAGCCCGAAGAGGCCAACGCCAGTATCGCGCCGCCAGAGTTCCTCGGCCATGCGCAGCAGCACCGGAAGCAGACCGTCAGGCCTTGCCAGATCCTTTGGAGCAAAAGTGTGCTCCAATGTGCCATCACGCGAAATGGCTCTTTCCGGCGCTGATAAAAGCCGCGTGATGGGTCCGACAAGATCATCAACATCCATAGGAAACGCTCTTTCAGAAATAGGCCCGACGCTTATGCGCTGGAATATGCCGCCTGATGGGACCGGCGATCATAACTCTGAGCATCCGAAGTGCGACAGGCAGCGTCAGGCCGAAAAACGCTAATACCGAAAAGATAAAGACGCCGACGACAGCGATGCCGAAGGTTGTGTAGCTCCAATGGGGAAGGAAGACCGCCATGGGCGCAAGGGCCCGCGCATCGACCGGCCCGATGCGCACCGGATCCGCTGTATTGCGCCACACTCTAGCGCTCTCCCATTCTGGCGCGTTCGGCGGTCTGGCGTGAGATACGCTCTTCCTGTAGCGCCTTGTCGATCGCACGCGAGAAGCTCTGACCTTCCTTCTCGACGGCTTCGCGTACCATTGACGGCCAGCGATCGCGCGATGAATCGAGCAGGGCGCTGCGCAGTTTGCGGGTGACAGGCACGAATTCGCGTATCGGTGTGCGTCTGCCATCCGTCGAGGGCAGAAGCCGTTGATTGACGAGGAGTCTGAGGTTTTCGACGAACCCGATCGTCAGACTGTCGCGCTGCTCTGCGGGGCAGAGGTTGATCGCGCGTCTGATTGTGGCGGCACAGTCATTCGTATGCAGAGACGTCAGAACCCGATGACCGGAAATGGCCGCCTGAATACCGGCCTCCATGGAGGATGGGTCGCGGATCTCCTGCACGATGATATCGGTTGGCTCGCGTCTCATGCCGGCACGAATGAAATCAGCGAAGGTCTTCACGTCCCGACCGATTTCGACCTGGGTGATCGTGGCGTTGATTCTGGGCACACGATCGTAGAGGAGCTCGGTCGGCGCGGAGCCTTCAAAGATGTTCACATGCTGGTCCGGATCCTCAAGACGCCAGCAGGTGATCCCGCCCACAAGCGTGGTTTTCCCCGACCCTGTCGCCCCTGAAATGATCCCGAAGCCGTCGCCCGCATTGATCGCTTGCAGAATATCGGGCTCTACATTCTGTTGGGCGAGGCGCAGCGGGTTTTCGACGATCGGACGAATGACCATCGAGATCCCGTTATCCGGGCCAATTACCGAGCTCGAAGCGTTGACGCGAAAGCAGTAGCGCTTGCCGTCATTCCGGCGCTCCGGCCAGAAGCGATGCCCGAAGTCCAGAGGCTCGCCACTCCTGAGCGTCGTCAGGCCCGACTGGGATTGATACATATGGACCAGCGCTTGATGCGCATCCGATTCAAGTACCTTGTCTGAGGTCACGCGGATCACACGTCCGTGGACGTTCAGCGTGACATGCCGGTCCGTCTCGATATCGATCCTCGAGGCCCCTAAATCGTGGGACCAGGAGATGAGGCGGTCGAGGATCTCTGGATAAAGACTGCGTCCGTCTTCAGGCCAAAGATTGACGAGCTCGCCATCCTCCTGCGTCGTGTAAGGCATTTTATCCGATACCATGCTGCATGGTCCTTGAAAGATCGGGGAGCGCCACTTCCAGCACAGCGTTTTCGCCGCTGCGATGCCGAGTCAGAGCTGCAGGAGCGAGGCGGCCAGCGTGGTCGAAGGTGACGAGATCGAAATAGACACGCATGGCCAGTAAAGGCAGGGGCGGTGCGTCAGTGATATCGAACCCAAGGAAACGTCCTTCATCCTTGACTTGCCTAAGGGCCGCCGGGGTAAGCGCGCGCTCGCGATCAAGGACTGAGGCATCAAGATCGTAAGTGTCTGTCAGCCAGAGCATCAGGACTTTTGAGGCACTACGCGCTGCCAGGTAGGCCGACCGCAGCCCGAACCCATGGCATTCAAAAGGAAGCGGCGCGCTCATAGGAGGTTCAGCGCATCGACGCTATGTTCGATATGTTTGCGCGATAACGGCTTGCCCTCTTCACACTCGGCGCGCCAGTGTTCGAGCGCTCCTGAGGCCTCGAGGCAAGAGGCTGTCGAGATGATATGATGCGGCAGACCGTCTCTGGGATATGACACAGCCGAAAGCGCCAGCCACAGCTCCCGATCAACGAGCTGGATGCAGGCGAACAGGCCCGGATTGAACACGCCGGTCCTTACACGCGCATATTGCAAAAGGCTCAGCAACGCCGGAACGGTATAAGCGTGCCTGTTCGTGATCTCCAGGGCTTTGGTCCAGTCTCCCCGTTCGACATGCAGTCCGATCGACCGGCGAAAAGCCTGAGGAATAGCGACCGGGGCGGTGGGAGCCCCCTTGTGGAACTGTCCGGACAGAGATCTCGACAGATCGCCTAGCAATCCGATAGCGTCCTTCTTGCGGCGTTCGGCCTGCCACGCAAAGACGACGAAGAGGCATTGGATGAGGGGGGTAGCTGCGTGAGGTCCCGACCATGGTGCGCCAAGTTGCTTTCCCAAAGCCGCCTCAGCGGAACTGACGCGCTGCTGGACGGTGCCTGTACGACAATAACGGTCTACCCATTCTTCGGCCCGCAGGGCAGGATCGAGGGGGCGCAGTGCCTCGCCGGGGGGGGGCGGAGCCACCAGAACAGCGTCATTACCGATCCAGGCATGTCCGATCGGGTGGATACGGGCGAGGATTTTCTGTAGTCCATCAAGCCCGAACCGCGCGCGATATTGTTCTCGGGGGGCCCGAAGAACACACAGGACAGCCAGCCCCACAATCAGCAAGGCGAGCGGCCAGCGTAGTGCGCTGCCCGTGATATTGCAAAGCTGCCAGAGTTTAAGCGCCGTAACCCGTTCCGGCGACGCCGCCTCGAGGCTGAGACGCAATCCGTCGTAACGATGCGTGACAAGCGAGAAGGCGCGTAGGGTCAGATGCTGTTCAGCCAGCAGGGCACGGGCCATTTCTGTGTGAAACCGCCACCATAGGCCGGTCGCCAGAACGACCAGTAGAACCAGCCCGCCAAGCAGGACACCCATGATGCGTTCTGCGTCGTTGCCACGCAGTCCGCCGCCGTTCGGAATCGGTCTCAAGGTGTGTCTTCCTCTGTTTTCCAGTGTGCTCGATCGGCATCGAGCCCGGGCTGTTCACGGATACGGCGTGTTGTATCCCCGATGCGCATGAGATCATGGCCTCCTTCTGTGGAGGCATAGTGAGAGGTTAGTTCAGGCGGACGCACCTTGCCGGCCTGCAAGAGCAGGCGGTAGCGCGCCATGCCCACGAGGTCGCGCTGTAGTCGCGCGAGATCGTCGAGAAAAATCTCGACAGCCTGGCGCTCGCCCGCAGCGCGTCCTCGGGCGAGAGCGTCGTCCCATATTTCTACTTCGTGGCGTGTTCTAGGGCGCAGTGTTTCCGCTGGCTCGCTCGGTACATCAACGCTGCGTACAAGCCATGTGCGCCATTGGGGCGGGGCGGTAACCAGTGCGCCCTGACGGGTGATCTCATAGATCCGCCCGGTTTCACGCGCCGCCTGTCCTGAAGGGTCCACCGCAACGGCCATCTGCGCCTCGGTCACGACAGGAGGGCGCAGCAGCAGGCCCCCATTACCAATCGGAAGAACGACAGTGCGAAAATCGAACACGCGATCGAGCGTTGGCGCGTAGCGACGCAGCATCTCATTGAGCGCTTCGCTTCTCGCTGCAAGCCCGCCTCGAGCGCCATATGCCCAGCCCGCCTGCTTCAGTGCGTTATCGCGGGCGGTCGTGTCTTTCTGTCCTGGTTCGTAGCCAGGGCGCAGAGCCATCTGCTCCTCAAGGGATGGCGCGTGAACGACATCCGGAATTTCGGGAGCGATACGTGCCCCCTCTATCGGCGTATCCAGCGCACTGGCTGCACGGGGTTGGGTTGCACTTGGAACAGGTGGGACCTGATCGTCCGTCGGCCCGTTGGTCTGCGCCTGGGCACTCACGCAGCTGGCGAAACCCAGGACAACCAGGCACAGAGATTTACGCATGCCAGTCAACCCTGATGAGATGTTGTGGGACATCGATCATAATCGAGGCTCGATTTTCGAGCCCGGATGCCATTTCATCCAGTATCGTCGCTGCTGTGCCATGATCGACAGAGAATGTGACTGTCGGCGCGTCTGGTTTGTCCGCGATAACGGTCCTGTAGCCGATCCGCTCTGCGAGGATCTTTACGGCCTGATCAACAGGGCCACGCCACACCCAGGACATGGGGCGCTGTAGCTCGGCTGGCAGAACTGACCCGTCCCGCACCATCGGGAAACGCATGGCGCCTATCTTATCGAAACCACGCAAAACGTGTCCCATATCCTGCGCGATCGGCTCTGCGGGAGAGGGATGGGGCATAGTGCATCCAAGGAGATTGACAGCAAGAGCGCAGCCTGACAGGCGCGCGATTACACGTCGGCCATTCATGGGGAGGCCTTCAGATCAAGGGCATAGCCGCAGACCAGGCGCAGGATGACGAGTTCATCGACGATATCGGGGAAATAGCCCAACCCGCTTTCATCGGAGGCCGGTCGGAAATTATAGAGGCGCGAGCCCGCCCGCTCTTCGATGAGTTCGAGGCTCAGGCTCTGCCCTCCGCCCCGGGGCGGCTGCAGCTGGATGGCCAGAAGTTCGGCATGTGGTGTCATTTCCCGGATATGATTGACCAGTTCCTTGAAGTGCCAGCCGATCGGCGTATCGGGGCGGGCGATCATCAGGAAGAGTTTCGCGTCGCGGGAATGGACCAGGCGGCGCATGCGGCTTATGCAACGCTCGTAATACGCGCGGTCGCTTACATCGCGTAGATCGCGATGGGCAAAGACGCACTTGATGCCAAACTGACGATGATACAAGGGATGCCCATCGCATCCCGGCTCAGGCAGGAAGTCGCTAAAATCCGTTTTGAGGCAATGCAGCACCATACCAGGTGTGGCCCACCCCCAGTCGAAGGGCAGTGAATAACGTTTGAGTCCTGCGTTCTTGAGAAGGCTTGACGCAAGGCAATGCGTGCCCAGGGACGCAATATGCCGGATATTACGTCCTGCGATCGTTCGCGTGCCGTAATCTGGCATTTTTGTCGACCGCCTATGGCGATGCCGGATCATCTCCTGACGCAACCGCAGGAGCCAGGAGGGGGTGAGCGCATAGGTGTCAGGTTTGACGTGGGTGAGGTCCACCCGATCGGATGATGCGTCAGGCAATATAGGTTCTCACTCCGGATGCAGCATGCTTCTTCATGTCTGCATTGTGACTCATGACGATGTGAGTGCGTGCATTGCGTCAGTTTGCCGAAGCAATTTTTTCCATTGCGGCGGGCCTGGTGCGCGAGAGAAGTGTGACGTTTGCCCAGACACGGGCCTGATAGGCCTTATTGAAAACCGGTGTTCCCGAATTGTAGTTCCCGACGCGCCGCCAGAATTCGGCGGGATTATCCGGTGTCTGGCCACCAAGAGCTGTGGCAAGGATCCATGCGCCGATATGGATGTTGAGGCATCCATCATTGAGAACGCGTTCGCGCGCAATACCCATGACAGAAAGGCGGGGGAGCCAGCTCGAGTTTATCTGGGCCGGGCCCATATCATAGGACCCGTTTTTGTTATGCGTAATTGCCCCCACGTGTCCGCCTTCTGTCAGAAGGATGGCCCTGAAGAGCACCTCAGGTAGCCGGTACTTCTGCGATGCGTGTCGGATGCAATCGCCAAAATTCTCCATGACAGGCGAGGGTGGTGGGATGGGGTCTAAGGAGGTTGGTTTGCTGTGGTTTTGCACAGGTCTAGGCGCCGTCTTCCCTGCGTTCGCCCAGGCCAGAACCCATGCGCCTGCAGCAATATTGATGCAGACGTTCTCTCGTATAGCCTGAGCATCGAAACCGGCGCGCTCCAAGATCGGTAGCCAACCCGGGTCTATGCCCATGATTCCAATGCCTCCCGGGTGAGTGTGCGTGCTTACGGCCTCGATGATTGCAATCGGCACTTTGTAGGCCTGAGCCATCACTGCGGTGCAGGGCGGGAGGGCCGTCATTGAGGTTCGCACACGTGTAGGCCGGAATAACCATAGTCACCGTACCACAGGGTGATGGCAGGCGTATCGTTTGTCCCAGACTCACACCAGTATCCGCCCGTAGCGGGATTGGGATGTGCATAACCTCCAAATCCGTTGCTTGTAGGAGGGACGTAAGTGTTTATGGGTTTACTTGTAATGCTCTTCCATATGCCATTGACGCAGGCAAGAACATCACCGCTCCCGTCGTATTTACCCGCCAGGATGCCATTAGGGCCACAACCATAGCCGGGATTGGCGTCGGTGCGGTCGAATAATACGCCCTTATGTGTTTCGAGTTGTCCGAGGTCCATGTCTCCGGCGGCAAGCCCATAGCGGTTCTGGATGTAGACACGTCCATTTGCTGGCCTCAGCGCGATGTTCCAGGCGTCGCCCAATACGGCTGCATCTCCAATATACAGGTTCTCTCCCCCTGGAAGACTGACCCTATTAGCCCATACGTAGTTAACATAAGCATCTTGAGCTGCGATATTGGCAGGTGAACCGTCCTGATGCTGCATATACACAGTGCCAGGTGTTCTAAGAGCGATATTGTTGGGGTCTCCGTAAAGGGTAGCATTGGGACCAATTCTGACGTTATTGCCCGCGTTTACCTGTACGGACGCGGCGGATAGCTGGTTGCCGACATAGGCATTGCGATTAAACCACCCGTCACCACCCGAGTTCATGCCGGCGACTGGGTTTTGATTTGCCGGGCCAACAGCGACGGTACCCAAGGCCGTCACGTCATAGGTCGAAAGACCGCCAACCCAACCCGGGGGCTTGGTGTTCGGATCCACTCCCATAGTGCCGATCGGGCCTGAAAAGCGTCCGGTAGCCGCGTTATTGATATCATTACCCCCCATATTGAGCGGTGCATTCATCGTGTTGTATTCAGGGTGTCCCGCTATGTTTCCACGGTATAGATAGTCGTTGTTGTATTGCGCGTTGGACGCGCTGGTCCCCAAGCCGTAGAAGTGGCCGCTCCCAGGATTGGGGAGACCCGCCAGTGACATGCGCCATTTTCCCATATTTCCCACTGCCATCCCGCTATTTGCGTTAGGGAGGACATTGTCTGGTGGGACGAAACCTGATTGGCTTCCTGCCATCCCGGCAACGGCGGTGAGTGCGGGTAAAGCAAGTACAGTACCAGAGGTACTAAGCACGACCGCTTGGATTTGTCCGCTCTGAGGTTGGCGAAGATAAATACCCCACACCTGTCCAAAGGGGTTGCGCGAACTAAAGTTAGGAGGAAGTAGATTATTTGCGATCAAAGTGTCGATACCGAGCCAAGTGCCGCCTGCAGACACCCAAGTCACCAGTTGGCTGTTATTCGTCGCTACGTATTTATTCGTGGCGGTAAGCAGATCCTGAAATTCACTGGCTGCTGCTGCATAGATTTGGCGGTTCTGTCCAACTTGGACCACGCCAGACCAACCGCTCATAAGAACTGCCGAAACGAGAATTGCGCCAAATAGTGAAGCAAGTTGCCACATTGATCAGGAACCCCTTAGCATTTGTTTATTTTTGCGCTGCTCGGACGGTTTCATAAGCCGACACCTGTGAATGTTACGAATGACACGATGTCGCCTACTGGCACCTGTAGCGGCAGAGGTCCCATGTCACCTGATAGGGGGGTCGTCCACCGATAGCCTGTGGAGGTTCCGATTGACGCGTCGCCACTCGATGCCTGGAGTATGGCCGACAGTAATCCAGGCTGACTTGTCGTCCAGGTGACGATCTGGGTCCCGTTTCCTGTCCGAATTATCTGATTCCCAGGGTTAATTGTTGAAGTGGTCGACGGATCGAGATCGAGCGCGTAGGTAGGGATTGAGCCATTCGTGCCAGGATTACGCATGACATATACTTGCACTGCGTTTTTATAGGCGAGATAGGAGAGAGAAGGGCCCGTCGCATCCGTTGCGAGGGGCCAGGCTCCTTTCGTGATTACTTCGTGCCGCTTCATTTCTCCTGCTATGAGAGCAAGAGCAACAAACACGAGCAGTGCGAACGCAGCCATGGGTCAGTTGTAGTTCATGACGAAACTGAAGGAGACAGAGCTGAATGAGTTGACGCCCTGATTGCAGAGTGCTGCTACAGAAGCGGGGAAGTTGCTCACCGTTCTTGCTACCCAGTTTCCGTTAATCAATACGCCATTTACGGATTGAGACACGGCCAACTTGGCGCAGGAGGTGCTGGGGACGGCTTGCCATAGTACATAGAAGGTATTGCCGTCTCCCGAACCCGTAATGCTAATTGCAGATGACCACGCGCCCGTGATTGTCTGTCCGTCGCCGTTAGTCATATTGGAAGGCACAGAGCCGAGCTTGATTGCGAGCGAATTTGAGAGCCCTGTAAAATTGGCGACCCCCGCTCCTCCCGCGCCACCAAGTACCTGCTTGATGCTGTCGGCAATTGTTTTGGTTTGGGCCGCCGCTACTTCGGTTCCCGACGCCGTATAACCCAAGTTGCTAAGCGCTCCCGATTGTCCCAGCATAATCGCGCCGATGACCAGCGCGGCGAAAAGTGCACCAAGTGCCCACATGGAAGCTTATCCTTTGAAGTGAATTATTGTCAGATGTTGCTTGGAAGGAATGTATTCAGGGCCATGCCAATAAATAGGGCGAGGCCGTACATCACCAGGAGACCGATGCCTCTGAACGTTTGGGACCAGAACACTGCGGATTTCTCCATTTCCTCGGCAAAAAGCCGCGCCTTCACCAGCAGCGCATCATAGGCGTCTGAAGCTCCTATCCAGGCGTTGCCGATGTCGTCGATCATGTCTGGCGAGGGAAAGTGGTACCCGGCCTCTTCCAGAGCCACAGGTAAGAGACGAGCGTGCTCGCTCATCAACTCCGCTATCGCTTCAAGACGTTCCCTTAGCCAGGGCGAGGCCCGCTCGGCCTGCTCTTCGAGGACCTTCGTTTCCGGCCGTCCTGACCTGACCAGAATGATGTATGTCGAAAGCCATACATATCCTTGAATAGCCCGGTATGTTGACCACGGGGGAAATCGTTCGAGGCGAACCCGCAGTGGACCTCTCAGCAGGGTAAGGCTCGCGATCATCAGAACGGAGCAAAAAAGCGCGCCCCCTACGGCAACCATCGGCCCCCGCCCAGAGGTCCAGTCCGCTGCGGCAATGAGGATAGACTTCATTGTACTCGGCGGCTGGCCGGTAGCCTGTGCAAAGGTCTGAAGCGGGACAATCGCCTTTTGCGCCACAATATAGAGCGTCACAAAAATCATCAGAGCGTAGCTGACAAAGGTCGCATACATGCTGATCACTGCGTTGACGATTCTGCGCGTGCGCGCGCGCATATCGAGCAATAGTTCAAGGGCCGTATCGAGGCAGCCACCGATCTCGCCAGCATGGAGGATCGCATATTCGTCATTTGGTATGACCGGGCGCAAGGCTGCAGCTAGTTTGCGACCGTCAAACGCCATTTCGTAATGAGCGCGCTCGACCACTCTCGCAGTGGCATAGCGATAGGTGCGCCTCAGACGCTTGATATACATCTCGAACATGCGCTCAGGCGTTGTGGCTTGCCTCTCACGCAGGCGAGGCACCATCAACTCATAGAGCCCTGCGCGACGCTTCCATCGAAAATCATATAATGCGGCGAACCGACGAAGCGGGGTGAGGCCCGACATCCCCTGATCCCTACGACGGTCCTTGTAAATGAGCTCGAATGACATCAGGCAGGCTCCTCATTGAGAAACTCTTCAGCCTTTCGAGCATCTAACTCCCGCTCACGCCGACCAATCCGACGATCTCGTTCGACCTTGTCCCGGAATGGAATACGTTCGACCTCTGAGATGATTGCCTGGGGATCGACCTTGCCGTCTAGCGCCATTGCAATTGCGCGCTCGACCATTGGCTTATCTGCATCAGGACGAGAGCGGTAGCGGCGCCGCGCAGGCGTCACGCCTCGCGTGATGAAATCGTTCATCAGCTCTTCGTCGGTTTCAACGACCTCCGCGACAGCAGTTACTGAGGCGACGCCGGTATAACTGCACTCGGCGCACCCCTCTTGGTTGATCTGACAAATAGACGTTGAGTCACCCCATGTCAGGAGCGCCTCGCAAGCCAGCTTAGGCAAGCGGGGATCAGACGGGTCCCAACGCTTTTTGCAGTGATCACACAGCAATGGGAGGAGGCGCTGTGCAACCACGCCGCGGATGATAGTACTGACGCATGTCGTCCGGAATGGGAGCTTCTCAGAGTTCATGTTCTGGAACCGCAGTGGGAAGTCGAACGGATCTTCGATGTGCAACGTACTCATGACACTATGGCCCGTCTGTGATGCGTCGAAGCTCGTAAGTGCGACCTCGGCGTCGCGGATTTCACCAATGACGAGCCGGTCGGGGTCCATTCGTAGCGAGTAGCGCAGGTTCTCCTTGAACTGGAGACCTGCTTCCTCACCGGTAAGGGCATTGGATATCTCCAGTTGCACCGCCCACGGCATCGGGTACTCGACCGGCTGCTCGATCGTCACGGTGCGCTTGTTGGGCGACGTCCGTGCTTGCCACTTGGCAAGTTCGAAGATCGAGGTTGTCTTGCCTGATCCTGTTGGCCCTGTGAGCAGCAACAGACCTGATGGCGAGGATGCAATATAAAGAAGTTTATCGATCTGGGCATCGTCGAAGCCGTAACTCTTCAACATAAGATCGCCTGCAGGCGTACGCGGTTTGCGCAGCTCCACGTCGCGGCTCGCGGAACTGTTGCTGCCTGCCCGCTCCTTATATTGTAGCCGCAGTTCCATATGTCCGCCGCCTGCTATTGCGGGGTATGACGGTCCACGGACAATACGGACGTTCTCAAGACCGGTGCCCTCGAGCTCGCTGCCCGAGATACCGCCATCCTGCGTCTCTCCTTCCCTGATGGTAGGGTCTTGGGTCGAGCCAAGCCGGTAGAGTGCCACAAGTAAGGCATCACCCTCTGCGATGCTCATGTCTTTCAGAACGAGAACGTTCTTCTTTATGCGCACACGAACTTCTGCGTAATCCTTCAGTCTGTGAATGTGGATATCACTCGCGCCAAGCTGAGCCGCCTGACGGATCAGCGCAAACGCCTGGCTGCGGGCATTGTTATCCGTATTGGTAGTCTTCGCCGATGTCGGATGTGCGACATGAGCGCGTTGGCGTTCTTGCGCGCGCCGGTTCTGCAGATCCGCGTAATGTTCGTGCTGTATATCCCATGCGGTTCCCGTCGCACGGTCATGCTGCTCGAGGAAAAGAGCAAGATCGGGATCGTCGCGCTTCGCAATATCAACGTAAACGATCTGCTTGTAGGCATCGAGGAATACATGGGTTTGCAAATCAGGTGCCAGGGTCAGGGCGTTCCCCCCCTTCCTGAACCTAGAGAAAAAACCTTGCATCATGGCGCGTGATGCTCCGAGCCGAAGCTACGTTTCTTGCGCAGCTTCGCATGTCTCCCGCTGAACAAAGGCCAAGAGGCCGTGCGCGGAAAATCCACCAGCAGTTCCACAAGCGCAGCGATTTCACCCAAGTTCATAGAATCACCTACCTCGATCGAGATCAGTCCCGTGAGGATCAGCATCCGGCTTTGCGATGTGAGTGCGTATATGAATTTTCAATTTGGTGCCGGAAACGAAACCGGCTCCGAAACTGTCGCCGAAAAATCGAAGGAGTAAGCTGTTGCATCGCTCACGTTACCCCCGGCTACCCGGTTGACGTGGTGGAGCGTTTGAATGGTCAAGCCAGGCACCTTGCTCCAAAAAGCGCTTCGTGGATCAGACGTAAGTGTCCATTCCACACGGGTTAACGTGTTGGCTGCAATTGGATCAGGATACGGGCCTCCGTTCAGACCGGGAGGTGGCCCAGGGTTCATCGCGATGCTGACCTGCGGCCGGACGCCAAGCAATTGCAGAAACGCGACCAGCTGTTTTACTCCGCCCGTGCCTTGGAGTGCGGTCGGAGCCGATTTGAGGGGCGGTAGATGTACAGCCTGCTTGATAGTCTCGCCGTCCTGCGCGATCGTGCCGGCCGGCGCAGAGCCAACAGTGCCGCCGGTACGTGCCCATTCAATGTTCAGTGTATCACCGGAGCAAGTCCAAGACGTCTGCGTCCAACCGTCCTGAAAAATTCTCTGCCGCATCGCTGTGATCATGCAAGCCTGCACCCAGACGCTGGTAGCCACAGGTAGGTGAAGGCGCCTTTCTTGCTCTGCCCTGAGACGGGCTAAAGCAAGCGCTTTTCGTGCTTCTTCTTGCCGTACGCGTTCGTTATGGACCTGAATGATATGCGTGCCAGCAGCACAGAGCAGAACCGCTGATAGGCCGGCTGCCACAGGCTTCCAGTGAGAGGTGAGTGAGGCACTGTAAAGATTAACATTGACCTCGCTTAAAGGTGCAATGAGTTTTTCCAACCCGGCACTATCGACGTAACGACGGTCTGAGAAGCGCTCCTCATCATATCTCTTGCGGATTGCGTCACGATTATCGATCGAGATGACGCGATCGGTGCCCGCCTTTAGCTGACCTTCTCCGTCGGTCGCGAGATACCAGACAGATCCATCATCAAGGGTGAACTCAGCATAGACGTTCGGGCCAAGGGTCTGTGCCAAAACTGGTGCAAGAGGATTTGCTGTTTTTCGCTTATCGCCATACTGACGAAAATTAAAGAAGCCGATCGAATATGGCTTGTTACCAAATATGCCGTAGTGGGTGGCCTCCAGAGCACGCGCTTGGTTGCGCAAGGCGGCGTGGGAAGGCTTGCGCGGTACAATGATCCACGTTGCGTCAAGTACCCAGTGGTGGCCGTCATCTGTGCGGAGATCAATGCTCATGGGTAAGCTCCGCGTGGATAGCCTGCAGGCGGCCGTGAAGGGGTAGGGGCCCCGAAGAGGCTGCTTGCACTTGTCGAATTCGGGTTTGCCTGAGTTTGAGGCTGTGCCTGCCCACCATCCATGGGAAGTCTCGCAAGAGTGTGGCCGCGTCTGATGTAGACGGCGCTACCTTCGATAGTTGCGACCGAGGAGCCGTCCGGAAGAAGACTTCCTCGAGTTACCTCGATCGTGTTGCCGTCTGGCATTCGCAGCGTCGCGGTTGGTCGCTCTTTCTCGTCACTGAGGATCATGACGATCACAGGTAATCTGGGCTCGTCTGTCTGGGTTTTAGAGGGCTTTGCCTCCCCTGGTTGCATTTCGGCTGGGTGCGGCGTCGGAGACAGCAGTTCTGGCGGAAGAGAAATGCCCGGGTACCCTGGTATCACCGGAGGAACTCGCGCAGCGGGTGTATCTCCCGTCTTGTCCTTTCTGTGTTCGACGTCTTCGATTTTAGCCTTGGCCTCTGCCACCTTTTGAAAATCTGCCAGCGCTTGGATGCATGCCGCATTCATCGCCAATTGCTGTGGCGTCAGTATCCCGTCGGCTCCCGGCTCCTGGAGATGACTTGCGCATTGAGGGATAGCCGCTTGCGCCACACCTCCCATAGAGGTGAGCGTAAATATGAGCGACAGACAGACAGTCTTAGGGGCAACGTGCAAAGCAAGATCACGCATCATAGGGTATGGGCCTCCACGGTTACGATGATCTGGGTCTTGTTGATCTGAGCGTCTCCGCCTCCCCCGAAGAGCCAGTTCATGGCGCTACCAGCACCTGTCCTGTTACGAGAAGAAGCGTCATCGATGTAGCCTGTCAGCATCAGGGTGCTTCCGGATTTGAGAACAACCTGATTTTCGAGGGATGTACTCGAGGTTTTCGGTTCCTGAATTTGTGACCCATTCTGACCGAAGGTCGATATGTTGAGCAGCGTTTGCAGAACAGCATCGATATGCAGCATGATTCGGTCGCCAATGATTTTTGGCGTCACATGGCCAGCGAACCCACTCATGACAATGCCAGGCGTTATGCTGGACGATGATCCGGCATTGGTAGCCAAAACGCTCGACGTCTGCGCAGCATAGGTGTCATTCACCCCATTCTGGAAAGGCGCAGTGATGTTGTTGGTCGTGACTACGGGGCGCTCATACAGCTCAGTCACGTTGCCGATCTCAGACAACGCTTGGATAGCACCGCCTGAGCCTGCAAATTGTCCAGCCGTGCCCTTCGCTGAATTGAGTATTGTTGCCCCGAAGTTAAAAGGCGTCGTCGTCGACTGGATAATGGGGGCCGCGACTGGCACCATTGTCATTCCGTAAGTCTTGGCAGCACTTTCGAATGCTACTTTTGGACTCCAGCCGTAACCGGTTTCATGCGTTATCTTGAGCGTGTAGACGTGGATATCGATTGCGACCTGTTTGAGCATTGTCTCACTCAGATCGTGCATCCAGTCCTCGACACGAGCGACCTCTTCGGGGGTGCCCGAAACCGAGATCGTTCCAAGCCCTTCGTCAGCGAAAACACGCCCGCCACCGGCCATCATTTGAGCGGTTTGTTGCAGTCCCTTCCACCGGTCAGCTGTTGATTTGTAGGACACGGAGGATACACCTGTCGACGCGCCGGAGCTGCCTGAGCTTCCCCCGGAGCTACCGCCAGACATTCCGCCACCCGTGCCCCCGCCCGAGCCGCCCATTCCACCTGATCCGCCCGAAGAGCTGCCGCCAGTGAACGCCGAAATGGAATCATTGATCGTCGATGCGCCGCTGAACGCAGGCACGATGAAGGTCTTCGTCCTGTTTCGAAAAAACTCCTCATGGTCGTCACGGTACTCGGCCCAGACGCCATATCGCGTTGCGATTGCCTGGAAGAGACCGTTACGATCGCCCTCGTATTGGATCCAAGGACCAGCACCCCGCCACGCGTTCAAGGCACTCCCACGAGTGTGGGTAGATTGTGTGGGTAGGGGCTGTCCTCCTGAGAGAGAGGGAGGCGCGGGCAATGCCTGTCCGTTGAAACTGCCAGGACTTGCTGACGGCATGCTGCTGATCGCAGCACTGCCATAGTCATCGTCCTCGGCATCGGGAGAGACGACTACAGGAATGTGGGTCTTCCTGGAGGCGAGAATGGCGGCTTCACGCAGTGAGATTGGAAGAGCCACAGCCATTCCAGCATGCGGCCTGAGTATCGCTGGTATCTCGACCTGATCCTTCACCGGGTCTCCAAGCAAATAGGGAGCATCAACAGTGCTGACCAAGGCTGTCTGGGGGAGGTGCTCGGAGTTGATGACCTTTTGCGTCTCATCCTCCCGGCCCTTCGCGGCTTCAAAGTCCTGGCATCCGGCCAGGATGGCAACCAGTGCGACACCGGCAGCGAGACGATGTGATACAGAGAAGGATATCACTGGCTGGTTCCCATGTTGCTAACGACAGCCGTGTGGTTTGTCGTCCAGAATTTCAGGCTCAAAGATTTACCCTGTAAGGCCAGCGCACGAACAACCTCCGAAAAGACACCATCCTCATTTCCGGCGGGACCAGTGTGCTCGTAGGGTCCGGAGAACGTTGTGGTCACGGGTACCACCCAGTTCATATTTTTGGGCCAGATCACGGTCCACCCGGCTCTATCACCCCAAGCCAACATCTGTTCGCGAATGGGCTGTCCCTCCACCAGAGACCATGTGGATTGCCACGCCGGAGGAACCGAAATCGGCTGTTGCACCGTGATAGGAGCGGCAGCGCTGCGCACCGGATTGGCTGATGCAAGAGGAGAGAGAACCATCGGCGCTCCCCTAACCACTTCGGGGCGCGGAGGTGTGGCGGTAGATGGGAGAGGGGACGCCGTAACTGGCTCAGGTTTGACCACTGGGCCGGGGAGGGTTTGCGGCGGAATGCGTAGCGTTAGGTGGAGCCCGTTGCGGACAGTGCATTGACCGACGCGTTGCGTCGCACCATCGGCCGCGTGGTTATAGAGGCAGGTCGCTGAAGCATCATCGACATCGAGCGCCAGCATGATGTTCTGTCCTACCGGCGTTACGCTGTACCGCACCGCATGCGCGCCTGGGTAAGCCATCCCATCAGGAGCAATGCCGAAGCCGCGCTCCCTCAATGTGTCAGTCAGGAGGATTTCTGCATGGGCTGGGTCTTGCCCCATGAAGGGGGCGAGGCGGAGCGTGGATTTCGGCGCATCAAGACTCTCGGCGAGGATATCTGCGATAAAAACGGTAAGCGCCGAAATGTCGCGGAAACTGGAAATGTCGATGTGAGAAGTTCGCGCTTCATCGCCTGTTGTGCAGGCGACAAGAGAGACCAGCATGGCGGTTGCGCCTGCTACGCGACGCATCATGGCGCCCTCCTGTGGGTTAAGCGGACGCTGGGCGCATCGGGCTCGGCGCCGATGAGCAGGGCATCCTCAATGCGTTGGTCGATGACGTAGGAATCTCCGACCGTACGATAATCGCCGGTCTTGCCGCCGCCTGGCGCCAGAACGACGAGGCGCGGACGCGCTACGATCGCGCCGGGCGGAAACTGGATGTAGGTGCGCGAGCCTTGCCGGTAGATGCGCAATGGCCTCCAGACTGGATTGGCTCCTGAGATTACGAAGTCGAAATCTGGCGCACCTGCAGGCGGGCTGTTGCGGGAGAGGGAAGGCAGGGCGTTGCTCCTCGTGGCATCGGCCGGAGGCTCTGGCTGCGTGTCCGGGTCGTCTCGCTCGTAGAGGAAGCGAACTGCCTGCATCGTGTCGCCCGTCGGGTCGAGCACGAGGGTGTAATGACGCTTCGTGGTTGCGATATGAAGCACTGCGGGCGTCGCCTCGATATGCGGCGTGAGGGCTACGGCCCAGCTCGCATGGACGCCCCGTGTGCCTTTAACGATCGTGACGCTCCATCCGGCGGCGCGATCGGTTTCGAGGCTGTTATCCTCGATGCGCTCGCCGGCCTGCAGGGTGACGACGCAAATCTGTCCGGGGCGGCAATGAATACGGGGGGGGCCGTCGGCATAGCCGAACCAGCTTGCCCCGGAGCGCAGAAAACGCGGTGTTGCTTCGCCGTGCGAAGCGCCGCCTGGCGCAGCCCTATTATCGGGGCCGGCGGGATGCAGCACCAGAGGGCCTCCGTGATAGATGTTTGTCGTTGAGAGTGGGAGATCCTGTCGCGCCGGCGTTGCAATCCGCTCGTTCAGGCTCGCCATGAAGCCATGCGTACGGTCCAGAGCCTCTTGCAAGGCGCGTTCAGGGCTCGGTAGTCCTGGCACTTCGAGCGCGACAGGCGCGGTTCGCTCTGCTTCACATCCTGCGAGAGATATGAGGACAGGCGCAACCAGGGTGGCGCAGAGTCTATGTCGACGTTGAGACGCGTGGTTCATGAGACATAGTGTGCCTCATCGCGATGTGAGTGCGTGTCGTCTCGAATAACGGCCCCGAGACCGACACCATTGATGATCTCAAGCGCAATCTCGTCGATAACGCCCGCACGAACCATTTCCTCTGATAAGTCGGCTTTCATGCGGGCTGCCTGGCGCCGCCCGACTTCTTTTGCGGCAGAGCCATGAGGAAAGACGCGCGCCAGTCGTTGCCGGGCGGTCGTCGAGCCCAGGGCATCGTAAACACGACGGCGCAGACTTGAATCGACTTTCTTCGTTGACAGCGCCCAGAGTTCGACCGGTCCCATCAGATTGACGAGGTACATCTCATAAATCTGGTCGCGTATCTTGATCTGCAGAAGGAAGGGTGAGCCGCTTCCGTCATCGCGAGGTCCTGTGAGTGTCTGGAGTAGCGCATTACCCTGATTGGTAAGGGCGAATTTCTCCCGACACAACGCTGCTTCCTCGGGGCCGTCTGTGCTGAGGATGAAGCGTCCGGTGGAGTGATTGCAAAGATAGTCGCCGAAATCCACCAAGCGCTGGCTCGCGAGGCCGATCGTGAAATTCCGTTTCGCGCCCCGTCGGGCGGCATCCTCGAATTGTGCCCGGACGTAAGGCGCGCCTTGTGTACGCTGGAATTCGTCACATTCAAGACGCTTGAACGATTCCGAAATCTCCCGGAATTTCGCGCGCAGCGCCTCTCTTACGTGCTTGGGCACCTGATCCGCATGTTCTGGCACCAGAAAAAGCTGGCGCGAGACGATATTGAAGCCGAGAAGATACATCAGTTCGTTCTGGCGCCGCGCCTCGGGCGTGCTGCCTTCGGGGGCAATCGCATCGATATCGAGTGCGACAATCCGTGCCGCGCCGAGATCGATGCGCGTCGGCTGGCACAGGGTCGGATATTGCTTGATAAAACTGGTGAGGTAGCGGCGGCAGGTATCAATAATGTTTTCGTTCCCTGTTCCGGGCGTGACCATTCTGTAGTCCGCGCTGATCGATCCAGAGAGAGACAGAATGTCGATTAAATCTCTTATCGTCGGGACGGCGCGACGGGTGGCGAGACTGGCGCCATGGAGATCACCGGCACGCCCCAGTGCGTCGGCGGCGTCCCACCAGGTCGGATTGGCCGGAAGCTCGATCTCGAGTGCCGCGATCTTGCGCGCGACAACCGGCTCTTCCCGTGGCTGGTACCTGCGGGGCTTGGTACTGGGGCCGATATCCCCTCGAAGAGCATAGGCGGCGTCGATTGCGTCGTGCAGCAGCTGGCTCATGCCGTCATACGCGCTACCATCCGGTTTGGCACAGACCAGATTGAGGAAATTTGTCAGGAACATGCGGTGATAATCGAGCGGTCGGCGGCAGCAGGGCTCGGTATCGAAGATATTGATCGCGTGTTCATCGATGAGGCGCAGGGATATATGCACCGCGAGATGCGCCTGATCGGCGGGGAGGGCCGATTGGACCATGTCGACAAAGCCACTGCAGGAATCGCCGATATCGAGCTTGCCGATAAGCGGCATGCGGTAACCGTCCGACGTCATGATGGCTTCGCTGGTGATGGTCGCGAGCAGCAGCAGGTTCATGAGGGCCGATTTGCCGGTGCGCGAGCCGCCGATGAACAGGTCAAGCTGGGCACTACGGTCCCGCCCTGAAGGATCGTACGGCACGATTGTTCCATCGCCCGTTCTGAACAGGGCAGCGCCTTCACTACTAGGCATGCCAGCGCGCGCCCACGGCATCATGGTCATGATCTGGCTGAGCGGTGCCGCGGTTGGGGGCGCCGTAGACGCGATTGCAAGGCCCGGCACACTCGAGAGTGTACCGGCGAGTGGATCGCCGCATAAGGTAGTCGCAGACATGCCGCCCCAGGTTCCAATGGCCTGACCTAGGCTTGATGCGCGCCGGCGCAAAAGCTCAATCTCTCCATCAGGGGCCGATGTCGCAAAGCTCATGCGTGTCTTGACGATCGCATCGGTACGGCGCTCGCGCATCGCGTCGATCTGTTCGAAGGCATTAAAGACCGTTTTGTTCGCACCAAAGCGCAGCATGCCGGCCAAGGTCTTTTTCCAGAGCATCAATGTTGGAGGTGCCCCCTCGATCAGGGCCGAAAAGCGCCAAGGCTGGGACCGTGCGCCACGATTGGCGATAAGTTCGACGATCGGCGGGCGTACCTGGCCGATACTCCTAACGTCCAGTGGCAGCCAGAGCCGCGTATCAAGACGAGCTGCAGAAAAGCCATCCGTTTCGGCGTCGCCACAGAAGATCTGCTCACGCAAGGAGGGCCATAGTGAGGCTTCTGCATTACGGGGACGCTCCTCGTCAGGCAGCGTATCGGGTGGAGGATCTGCCGGTGTTATTGGATCCCAGTCGCTGCCGATCGTTTCGGGATAGAGTTCCTGCCTGATGATCCTCAGCGCGGCTTTTGATTCAAGAACCTCGGTCTGCACGTCACGATCAGCGAAAAGCTGAGCGACATTACGGACGAATGCATGATGAATGGCGGCAAGAGCCGGGTCATGCAGAAGCGGGTTCTGGGCATCCCCGAAGGGCGGCAGAGCCCCGGCGGCTTTTTGTTTGTCCGTTGTATGCGCGCGGCGCTCTCCGCGGGAAAGACGGCCCGGTCGGGTCCACAGAACGAGCCAGATCCGTTCCTGACGCATATACTGGGGCAGGATCTTGAGACGCTCTGCGAAGATGTCATCGAAATTGGCGTTCAATCCTCTGGCGAGACGTTTGCGATCCTCAATCCAACGCGCGACTGTGTCTCCCGCCCCATGGGGATCACTGACGTAGACGAATTGCGCAGCATGGCCAGGCTGCTCGAAAGACGATCCGAGGCGGGTGCAAATGTCGCGAGCGCGGTCCTCGATTTCTGCGCGAGTGGCAAGTTTGCGCATGCCGTCGATACGGATGATGGAGGCGTAATCCCCACCATAGGTAATCAGACCTGCTTCGCTGCAGGTTGCCAGATCGCAAAACGCTGTAAGGGGGAGACGGAACCGGCTCCAGATGGCCGCACCAAGCCCCTGTAGCACTACAAGCGGCAGGAAGCCGCGACTGAACAGTCTGGGCGCGGGTGCTGGGATGGTTGGGTGATCGCTCAAAACGGCACACCTCCTATGAGGGCGCGGAGGTAGTTATCATAGAGCTGGGGCGCGTCTCCGAACCAGCATCCATGATGCAGGACGCGTATCCCGTTCACGAAATGCGCACGCTGCACAGGGTCGATTTTCAGCTCTTTGCAAGCCTCGCGAAACTCTGAAATCTTCGCTGTGCCGATTCTGTTGACGAGCGCAGTTTCACGTCTCTTGAGAAGCTCGAAGTTCATCGCCGCAATGCCAGCCTCACCTGTGGCGGCGGTGCGAACCGTGACGCTTTGTCGCGCGCAGGTGACGTGCAGGGTCAGGACAAGGCGGGAAAGGACGCCCTGCTCGAGCTGGGGAAGCCAGATCAGGGAGGCCACGTGATCGATCCCGCTCGCATCCAGGGCAAAGGCAGGTAGGCAGGTTGGACAGAGCGTTGTGTCACCCACCGTCGCCGTTGCGGGCATATGCTGGCAACAGGCGCAGATTGTCGACTTTGGCCCCACGAGCTTCTGTGCATTCAGTTCTTTATCAGCGCGCGCGTAGCGGACGAGATCGAGCATGATGAGGTAGCTTTACTTGTCGAAACGCATCATCTGCTGGCTGCCGTCGACACTGGCGCCAGTACCGAACCATGTGAAGGTCGCCGTGCGCACCATGAACGGCATCATGACGAGGAAACTGCCAACGGCCACGCCTGTGCCAATTCTGCCCCAGCTCATACCAGCGTTCGGTCCCGTAGAGTGCCTGTACCAACCGAAACCTGAAATGATGAACAATGCTCCGCCACCTACCCAGCAGATGGTGTTGAAAATCATCGCTGCAGAATCGTTGATGTGCCCTGTGCCCGTACGGACGATTTCGTCGATCGCCTGAGCCTGTGCGTGAGGTGCGCCAATAAGGAGCATGGCCGCAGCGATAACACCCAGAAAGAGGCTGGAGGGATGCAGCAGCCGGCGCAGAAGGCGTGCCTTTGAGATTTTGGTCATCGGAAAAAGCCCTTTTAGTTGAAGAAAATCAATGGTTGTGGGTGGCCCAGGTGCCGAACTGGCTGATTTTTTCGACGTTCATCATGATCAACGAACAAGCCAGCCCCGTCATATTGACGCCGGAGGTCGAATCGTTCCGGCCACGGGCCCGATCAGTCTCGCGTTTGACCATGAGGAAGGCGATCAGCGCGCCATAGCTGATGAAATACGGGTCGAAGACGTCGATCATCGTCTTGATCAGCGCAGTTGGGCCTTGGGATACCGACTGGGTAAATCTAGCTGCGTCAAAGCTGTAAGGAGCTACGCTGCCATCCTGTCCCTGAACGAGCGATGCGGTGGCGGTGAAGCCCAAGGTCGCGTTCAGCGTGTTCAGGAATTTTGGAAAGCACAGGAAAATGCCCGAGCTTAGGAACAGGATTTCGGGGGCAAATCCCTTCGTGACGAGCCCGTTCTGCAGCGTCGAGCGCGCGTAAAACCCCCAGATCGCGGAAATCATCATCGAGCCGCCGACGATGTAGCACAGGGTCGGGAGTAGCCAGCCAATTGCATTGCCCAGCGACGAGGCGAAGGAAAGAACGCCGACCACGTTTAGCGGATCACGCCGTGTTCAGTGACGACTTCCCAGTTCTCGCCGACCTGGCGCAGCTCCGTGATGGCGCCCCAGCCGGGCAGCGAGGAGTCTCCGGGCAGCTCTGCCATGCCGACTGGATGAACCATGCGCGTCTGGCCATCATTGCCGACAATCAGGGCGACGGAGGGGGAACCCGAGGTCACGCGATAGGCCTTTCGGGCGGGGAGAGGCACGGCTGGCCTGGTTTTTGCCGCGGCCGCGGTTGCGGACGCTGCAGGAGAGGGCGGGTGTGGCTGACTGGCGGCGGCAGGTGCTGTATTTTTAGCGCCGGCGGCCTGAGCGGGCTTTTCAGAAGGCTCTGTCGTCGCGGGCTCGGCGCGCGCGCGTAGGCTGTCATCGATCCTGTCGACGCGATGACGGATTTCGCCGAGCGCGCCGTTGACCGTACCGAACCCGGCGGCATTATCCGTAACCAGGGTGGCGAGCTCCTTCTTAGCGTCTGCAAGATCTGCCGCCATCTTTTCGTTCTGCGTTTTAACCGCACCGATCTGGCGCGCGAGTTCGAGGATCAGCGCCGCCTGACCACCAGCCACTGTCGCAGACGCGGGTTGCGACGTGGGCTCTGCGCCAATCGGTGCGGCCGGTTGCGCGGCCGACGCCGTAACGCCTTGCATATTTGTCGCCTGCGGCCCCGGCTGCGGCATGGGGGCGCTATCGAAAGCGAATTGCGCGGGTGCGCGACGAGGCGTTGTCGTAGGCGACGGGAGGGCGGGTGCTCGATCATTAACGAAAGGCACTGTCACGCCATGCTGCGTCACCGTCCTGATCCCGTAAAGTGCCGCGCCACCCAAAGCCACACCAGCCAAGAGAACGACGGAAACCGAAAGGGCACGTCCGCGCAAGCGCGAGCGCCGGGGCTCTGGACTGGCAAGACGTGCCTTGCTGACCGTAGGCGTTGCATCTGTCTCGATGATTGTGTCGTCGCCAGGCACGTCTTCGGTCTCGGCGCCTGCACGCGGTGGCGTGCGCAATTGCGTGACCTTGTGCGTGCCCTTCTCGTTTGACTGAACTGCGGCCATGAGGCTGTTCCTTTCCTTCGATACCCGCATGGTACCGGACCGCGATGTGAGTGCGGCTCGGCTTGTCGTCGTTACGGCGCGTAAACAGGCTCGAGAAAGACAATACCGACCGCAGCCCCTTGCGTGAGCTTTGCCGTGGCTTTTTGGGGTGTCTGTTTTTGAAGGAACTGACCGAGGTTCTGTCCTACTGCCCCAGCTGCCATGCCTAGCTGCTGGGGCAGGGTGTAATGCGTGAAGGACGTCAGCCCGAGCCCTGCTGTATAGGATTGCGTGTTGTTGTTCTGCAGTGCCGTACCCAGCCCCTGCACGAAGGCAGCCGCCGCGGGAAGAGCAACACGCGTCACAAGATGCTCATTGATTTGCGTTGCAACGCCGCTCTCGCCGCTATCGGGGGCGACGACAAAAGCGTTGACGGCTATGGGCGGATTGTCGTCGATCATAAGCTTCGTGATCTTGATAACCAGAAGATCGCTTTGCATCGTGAACGTCCCGGTCATCCTTGCCCCGGCGAAGGGACCGCTATCGGCCTCGAGTAAGACATCGCTTCCAAGGTCGCTGTTCACGGTCAGCACCGCATGGCCATAAATGCCCCGACCGCCGCGCAGCAGCATTTTTCGCTGCGTGACAGACACGCTTGACGTGGCCGAGCTCGCAGTCTGCGAAACGCTCCCTGTTCCATCTGCTGCACTTGATGGGGATGCAAATCCGGACGTCGATGTGCTGGCGCCCGTATTGCCGGCACCGTCGGCGTTTCCCTTTAGCACGACATCCAGACGTGCGGGATGGCCACCCCATAGCGCAAAAAGTTCGGCCTTTTGCGCATCGGACAAAGAGTCAGGCCGTGGTGGACGAGAGGGCGTCGCATTGTCGTCAACCGTGAAACCAAGCGCGGGCGCCTCCGATTTTGGCGCAGCTGCAGCACCAGCACCCGGTGTTGATGCTTTGTCCGGCGTTGTGCCCGGCTTGGCTGCTGACGCCGCGGGAGGCGCATCATCCGTACGCAGCTTTTCCTCCGCTGCGGCGCCTCTGGTCTTGTCCATCGGCGTGTCGCCCAGTTCGCCGTCTCCCGACCCCGTTGGCGAGTTCCCCTGTATGGGGCTGGCGTAGGAACTGTGTTCCCGCTTTGCTTTCTCAGCCGCAGCCCGATCCGCATCGCGTGTGGTCTTGTCCATGACCGCAGAATTGTTTTCGCCCCCGGCGGGTACGGGGAGTTGCGGGGGTGTAAAAGCGGCAGACCGTGGCTTTTCGTCATGGCGACCGCCGGATAGCCAGAAAATGCCGACAACGACGACAATAAAGAGAGCCGCTACCCAAGGGAGCAGTCTGCGTGCGCCGCGTACGCTTTGCCCGAAATTTGTCGGAGCGCGGGTCGGATTGCGGAGAGCGTCCTGTTCGGAAGAATTGCTTTCGCTCATGGACCTTCTTCTCCGAGAGAAATACCGGTGAGCTGGCCATTAACCGTCATCAGAAGACGAGAGGTGTCGCGCAGGACGTAGGCAGTCACACCGTATTCGGTTTCATGTGCGGTTGGCGCGGGTGAATCGAGTACGTATCGGGTTCGCAACAAAACCTGCCCGCGATACCGCCAGGCGCGTAGGTCGTCCGCGCTGACACCGGTTACAGTTAGCGGCGTAGCTTGCTCAGGGGGAACACCATCCAGCAGCGCGGTAAGCCACGGCGCGCCTGTTTCGGGGGCATCTGCCTCCAGAACGGGTAGATCCTGCGCTCTGGGCCCGCGTTCCTTGACCCGCACAGTCATCTGGCCATCATAGACTCCGGGTCCGGCAATAATGACGAAGTAAATCGGCTGTCTGGCTTTCTCGAGGCTGATCAGGACACCGCCACGCGGGTAACGGGAAAGTGGAGTGAGCTGGACGACGTTCGATCCCGCGACAGGGACACAGGCATTGATCCCAACAGCGCGAATGGCGGCGTTTTCGCCGCCGCCCTGACGGTCGCAATCGGCTGTCTTGTTCGTCATGAGGTTCCACGCAATCGGCCAGGGCTGACCGGTACTGTCGAGAAATGTCAACGACGACGGATAGCCCTGAGCGAGGCGCACGATATTGGTCTGCCCGCCCGGTTGCATCGATACGGTAACAGAGCGCGACTGGGGCACGGCCATACGGTAAGGGTCTTCCGCGCCGTCCTTGAGACGCTCACCTTCATCATATTGATGATAGGCGTTCTGAACCGCCCCAGGAGGCGGAGGGAGATCGGCGTATATCGGATCGAGTGGTTTTTGCTGCTGATCCTGCTGCGCAAAGGCGCTCGTTGTCATACCGGAACATACGAGGGCCGCGCCAAGCAGGTAAGGATGAAAACGCATATCAGCCGTCGCGATCGGCCAGCGGGGCGCTAAGTTCGGTGATCTCCAACCCATCCGGATGGAGGGGATCGTTCGTCTTTGAGATCGTTACGTGTACGGACAGGAGATTATTCTTCGAACCGCTTTCGTTTTCAAAACGCAGATCCATCGGAAAATCGATTTTCCAGAAGTAGACGCCGTTCTTTACGCCAACGGAGCGGACGGAAGCCGCTCCGCGCGGCGTGGCTGTGACGAAGACGCGTCTGTCCTTGATATATTGAATGTTTCCTGACCCCTGAAATGACTGCCCCCAAGCATTCCAGGCAGGAGGTGCAAAGGCGCCGCTAGCGGCGTCGAGCTGCTTTTCAATATGGACGAAATCCAGTGTATAAAGCGTCGTTACCTTATCAACGGTCCAGTTCATGACCTGAGAATTGGTGAAATAAGGCTGGTCGGTGACAAGCAATTCGCGAGGTTTATTGAAACCGTCGTGATAGATATATTTGATGCGTGGTGCATGCGTTGCAAGGATGATAATCACGATACTTTGCAGCACGACAACGGCACCGAGCAAAAGTGCCGCAAGGATAGCCCACCGCGAGAGTTTCTGAAGGAAAGCGGGATCGACGAGCAGACGCTCTATCGCTCTATGCGAGCCGCGCATTTCAATTGACGCCACTGGCATCAGAGTACTCTGAGCCCATATCGACTTCGTTGTCGGCGATACGGGCATTACGCATGCGCGTCTCTCTGGAGTGATGAAACCGCCTCTTATCCTTGGGTTGGACGAACCAACGCTTGCCGGTACGCTTGTCAATTCTCGGTATGATTTGCGCGTCGATCACAGGGTGGATTGGGTAATCCAGTGGGTCGTGTTTTTCGTTGGTTTCGATCAACGTTAGGCCATAGCGGGCGGGGAGCCCTGCGCGGCCAGCACGCTCCTGGATCGCGCCCGGTGTTGTGCCGATCAGATCGGCGATGAGCGAAGCAGCGAAACCGCGCTTCCAGAGATCTGCCAGCATATCGATCCCGTCATTGGACCAGGAAAGACGGCTGCCACGTGTTTGAAAGAGCGATTTTATCCGCTCAATCGGAGAAACATAATTGACGAATAGATCAGGAGACGATGTGGGGCTCGGTCTGGCGACGGCAGACGCATTGACGCGCGAAGGGCGGCGTACCCCGAGCTGACGAGCCTTGGCACGAAGCGAGCCTATCGAGCGATCGAGTTGTTTCGCGATGTCGCGAGAGGGCATTGGCGTCGGATAAAGACGGGCAACGACTTCTTCGTCGCGAAGAGTCCAGAGCCTGCGCTGTGGCTTTGCTGGCTTATAGAACGGAGAGGCCTTCCATTCCGATAGCGTACCGATCAACCACGGTTGATATGCTATAAGCGAGCGGGGGGTGCTGATATGATTTGTAACCATCGTTAACGTACTGGCTACAACATTCTCTGGTGTCACCCGCTTACCTCCCGCCAAAAAACCGCGTCGAATCAACGGTTAAAAACGGGAAGCTGAGTCGTGACGCAAGCGTTATTTTTACGACAAAGGAGTTGAGCAATATTTTTTTAACGGAATATTTCGGAAAATGACGCTGTTTTTCACCGTGAAACAAGGCGCTATTAACGAGCCATGCGCTTGGCGCATGCTGGAATAATTTTTTTGCATGGCTTGATCGGGGGCAGGGATGCCCCAGAAATGACATATTGGTAATTTCAGTAAGCTACGAATCGTCGCCCCGAATTTATGAGATGTGCGGCACTCACATCGCGGCCTCGTATTCTGATTGGGACACTTCCGGAGGTCCCATCCTTGCCTGCATCCGATTTGCTGACTACCCCGCCCGAGGAGATGCAAGCCTCGCACGTACACACCGACTGGCTGACGCCCGAGCGTGCTCGAAATGTGCTCGGCCCTCTGATCGTTGCGCAGCGTCCTCGGACCGCCGATGCGGCGGCACCCCAAAGCGCCCGGCCCAAGGCACGGGATCAATGAGGAACATCGTTTTCAGCAAAGTCTCCTCGTGCCTTGGCGGTGCTTTGACCGTATTAACGCTTTGGGCCGTGCCGCCGGCCGCGCTTGCTGCCGACAGCAGCGATGCGGGGTGTCAGGCGTTGATAAGTGCTGCAGCAACTGGCATGGCCAATCAGATCAAGGCCGACGACGCGACGATCAGGCAGCCTCAGTCGATCTCGAAATTCACCTGTCTGGGCGACATCTTCGGTGGATTGGGGCTGAATGTTCTTACCAACGGGCTCAACATTGGTGATCTCGCCCAGGCGGCCATGGGCAAAGTATGCTCCCAGCTAACTTCTGCCTGGGACAATCTCAAGGGCTCCGCGCAATGCGGCCTGACCGTCACCGGGCTCAATACAAATTTCGGTCTCGGCTCGCTCGGCAGCGGTAATTTCTGCCCCTCCCTCAATTTTGGCGGAGGAGGCGATGCGCTCATTACCGCCGGGACCAATACCAATGGATCGAGCTCATGGGACGCTCAAGGATCGACCCAGCTCCCAACCGGCTACGAGCTCGATCTTGCCGGGCCTTCGACGGGCTATTCCCATATGCAGGGGAACTGAGCCATGCATTTTGTGAAGGTCTTCAGTCTACGCAATCTCGCCGCGCTGGTCATTGCTTTCCAGATCGGCACCTTATTTGCGCCGCGGCCAGCCTACGCCATGTTCGGCATCGACACGGCAGCGATCATCACCGCAATTTCCACTTTGCAATCGGCCATGAATACCGTGATCGGCACTGCTCAGAAGGTTATCAACGGCTCACTGGGTTTGATCAACACGGGTCTAGGCAACGGGTTCGGCCAACTGAGCAAGCTGTCGATCGCCGGTGTGACCGCCAATCAGAAGATCGCAGACGCTAACAACATCGTCCAGGCCCAGACATTACGCGACGAGCGCAATGCCGAGGTCCGCGACTTGCATGCCGTCAATCGGCAGGACTGCCTTAATCTCCAGAACGGGGCTGCGGCAGTCGTGGCTGCGCGTTCGGGCGTTCAGGTGGCCGCCGCCCTTGATGGCGGCAAGAACAGGCGCACGGATGCCCGCAAGGGAACGCCCTCTTGGACCGGAGCGGGTCAGGCAACCCAAGCCGCGAATAACCATCACTTTGCTAAATACTGCAACGATGCCGAGGCCGAAGCGGGTCTGTGCGCCGCCGCACCGGAAGCGTTGATCAATGCAGACCAGCATGCAGGCTCTCTCCTTAGGCCTGACGTCTATGCCAATCAGGACGCGATCAACCTTGCCAATGATTATGCTCAAGGCTTGATTGAGCCTGTTGCACCCCCCGCTCTTCGAGGCGATGCCATCCGCTCACCCCAGGGCCAAAGCTTGTTGCCAGAACGCCGTGCCTATGCCGCGGCTCTCGCCCTTTCCCATTATGTGGCGGACGATATACAGGGCTGGCGTGCGCCGACCGTGACCCTCACCACCGCGCAACGCACCGAAGCCACGCGCGAAGGACGCATCGACACGGATAAGGGATCCCAGCTCGAAGCGCTGGAACTCGATATCAACCGCAAGCTTGGCGGCACGGACTGGCAGGGCGATCTGCAGGCGATGCCCAATAGTAAGTCCGTGCTTATCCAGATCGCCCTTCTCGATGCACAGCGCAATAAGATCATGCTCGAGCAGCTCATACTCGACCAGCAGCGTGCCCTCATGGAGGCAACGCAGCTATCCTCTATGGAGCGGGATCGTCTGCGCAAATTCACCCCCATGACCGTTCCCAGTCCCAGTAACTGAAAGACACCGCCATGTCCGAGACACAATCCATGGTTGCCTCCCTGCTCGACCATCTCGACGCCCAGCAACAGGCCGTTTCTCCTAACGATCGTGGTCTCGACGCTCGTCTGACCGATCTGCGGGAACGCCTCGCTCAGGATCCAACGCTGGAAAACGATCCGCGCTTTCGCGTGGGTGTCGCCTGGTTGCTCCAGGACTGGAAAAACCTAAGCGGCACCAATCAACAGCCCTGGCTCCCGCCGCAGGTTGCCGTCGAAATGCGCACTCTCTCGATGTGCCCGCCCGGTTTGGAAAACGATGACGTCAAGGCGCTTTTGCGCAACTCGGAAGGCCTGCGCGACCGTGGCCTTCTGGACGAACTCCGCAAGGAAGCGTTGCGTGTTGCCGAATTGCCGCCAGAAGAACAATTGGCGCACGCTATCGTCAAGGGAATTGCCGTGCTGGAATGGCGCGTCGACCAGGCCAAAGCGGCTCCTGCGCCCAATTCTGCACCGGCGCAAGCCGCTCCTCGTCAGGCACCGTCAGGCCCAGTCCAGCCTGAACAGCCACGACAGGAAGCAAGCCCGCCTCCCCGGGAGCAGGCCGCGCCACCAAGCAAGCAACAGGCCGCCGCTCCAGCTCAGGAAGGAAAGACGCAACGCGAAAAGCGGCAGACACCTCCGCCACAGACCGAGCAGGAAGAACACGAGGCGCTCTCACGCGAAGCTGATGCACGTATGCGCCAGGAAGATCAGGAGAGGGCACGGGCAGCTCAAAGTGTAAAGCCGACCAGAGAAAAAATCGATCAACCATCGGAAACCGCAGTTAAAGCAACGCCCTCCGAGGCAGGAGAGAAGCAGCCGCGCGCCACCAGCCCGGCTCTTACCTCGGCTCCCGCCCCCGCAATGAGCCTCTTCCCTCCACAGGCTCCTAAGCCCGAGCGTGATGGCCCTGGCGTCATCGAGCGTTTGGTTGAAGCGGGAAAGGATCTGGGAGCGTCCTTTTCGGGCTGGACCGAAAACATGGGCGACGCCCGCGATCAGAGGCGGATGAAGGAACTCGCTACCAAGGTCGAGGAAGCCGTCCAGACAGTCGACGACAATATCTCCGCCTTTCGCACGAAAGGCGCGTCCTTCATTGGAGACCTCGAAAAGGTCGTGCAGCGTGACGGTAAATCCCACCAGGAAATCATCGCAGGCATGCACGAGAAAGGGCCTTATGCCCGCCTGCGTGGCCAGTTTGACAAGGCACTTGCCGAAAACCCCGAACTCGCCGAACAGCATGCGTCTTTGCAGTCTTCGCTTCGCACGCTGAATAACCGTGTACGCAATCTTAATATGGAAGCCGGTCAATCGGGCATGGAAGAAGCCTCCGTGGTAAGGAAGGCCAATGAGACACTGGCTCCTCTCGCCGACAGGCTGGAGAAGCTTCCATCAACCGAACCTGGCGCCAACATGCTCGAGCGTGCAGGCGCGTTCGTCACTAAAGTCGTCGAGAATATCCGCCGTTTTTTGGATCATCTGCGGGGAAAGGAACCGGGTCATGACCGCGACACCGGCCCGTCGCAAAGCCGCTGAAGCCTTTTCCTTTCCTATGGTCGCGACGCTCTGTCGCGTCCCGAGCGTCCATCGTGAAAGCGCGTCATGATCCGTGCATCTCTCCGTCCTAGCTTTTTCTTTTTAATCTTCCTCATTGTCGGCATGGTGTCATGTCCCGATTTCGCTTTTGGACAGAGCACGACGGAAGAGATCAACTGGGGCTCCCTTGATCCCGGATCGGACTGGTCTGCCACCGTGCTGGACGGACTTTTCCCAAGCTCCGGGACGACAGGAACCGTTATCGGATCTCTGCTCGGTTATCTGTCAGCGCTAATTACGTCTCTGGCCACTCTCTATCTATTTTATGCCTCCATCATGCAGGTGCATCGCACCGCCGAGAGCGGGAAACTGCGCTCAGCGCATTTCAGCGCCTGGGCACCGGTCAGAATACCCTGGGCGCTTATGTTGCTTTTGCCGGTCGATAACGGCTACTCCCTCGGACAGGATCTGGTGCTGCGCTGGGCACGATTGTCGCTTGGCATCGCCGTCCACGGTAACGCTATCGTTGACAACAAGATCGGCCCCGAAGCCCTGCCTCTGGCGACCCCGATCATGCCCGGAACCCAGTCCATCGTACTCGCCGTAATGGAAAGCGAACTCTGCAGGGCGCTCATCAATCAGGCATCCAATACGGCCACCCAGGGCACCACCCAGCTAGTTCCCGAACCCAAATTCGTCAGCAATGGCGTACAGGTTAGCGTCAACTGGGCACTTGCCGAAGGCGATGGGGCAGGGTCCAATGTGTGCGGCAGTCTGAGCCTCGAAATACCAATCACCTACGCCCAAGCCTCTACCACATTGCGCAATCCAGTTGGCGCGATCGACTGGTCTCATTATGCCGCGGCCCGCCAGGATTCCTTGCAAAAGCTGGTTCAAAATGTCCGCGCTCCTATGGAGCAGATCGCAGCCAATCTTTGGGCGACTAGACAGATGAGCGCGTTACGCGCCATGGATGCGGTCCTGACCTCCAATACTGCGACCTACCGTGACAGTATTACCCGGGAGGCGTCGGCCGAGATCGCGCAAATGCGTAAGGCCTATGACAAGAGCGATAAATCCGGCAAGGGCTCAGGGATGACGGCAATGTCCGGGCTGGGGTGGATTGGACTTGGCGCGTATTATCTGCAGATTGCCAAGCTCAACGGCGATGTGCTCTCGCTTGCTGCTCTCTCTCCTGACGTCGAAAAGCCGAGCTGGGAAGGCATGGGGGGAGCGCTGCATCAGGATCTTGGCGGCATGATTGAGGCCATTCATCGCTATGAGGCAATCGAGAATAGCCGGGCCTGGCTGGCCGATGACAAGGCGGCCCCGGACACCGTTCCGTCGCTCTACCCTGATACTGCCATACAGTCGAATACCCCGGCCGATCCCTATTCTCTTTTGACCAAGGTCATTAAGGCTGTCGGTATCAACAGGCGATTGCTGGCAGGTGCTATGAACTATGCCGCTCCCAGTAGCGGCAGTGGTGCGAATGACCCTACTGCCGGGCTGATCGGGCTTGGGCATCTCCTGATGCATACAGGGCTGGGGGTTATCGCTGCCAGTGCGATTGCTGCCAACCCTACGGCCGATATTGCCGCCGCGGCAGGCGAGGCGCTGACCGGAAACTTTGCTGGTGCAGCGGGCACGCTCGCCATGACGCCCTTTGCCGGCGTCGTAAAATCATTGCTCGGACCAATTTTCGCAGCAGCAGCCGGGCTGATCGTGCCCGGGATCGGTCTCGCCTTCATTCTGCCGATGATGCCCTATTTCTACTGGATTGCGGGCGTGGCCGGCTGGTATCTGATTGTCATCGAGGCCGTCATCGGCGTGCCGTTCTGGGCGCTTGCACATCTCACTTTTGCCGGAGACGGCATTCATGGGCGCGGCATCCGCGGCTATGAAATCCTTTTTTCGATCCTGTTTCGCCCGCTGCTGATGATTGCGGGTTTCATGGTCAGCTATCCGCTTTTTCAAATCGTCTCCTGGCTGTTGCTCAAGACATTTACGATTGCAGCGGCCTTCGTGTTCGATGCTGGTTATCTGGTGACGAACCTGATTGGTGTGATCGTGCTGACCTCCCTGTTCGTTTCGGCTGAAATTGCTTGGGCCGGAGTCTGTTTTCGCATGATCAATATCATCCCGCATCATGTCGTTGCCCTTGCAAACATGACCTCTATCGGACGTTTGAATAGTGACGAGATCACAGGGAAGACCTCGATCGAGGGGCAGCGTGACATAGCTAAAAAAAGTGGAGAGCTGGCTCGCGATATGGCCCATGGTCTGGGCGGCGAAAAAGGCGAGAAACAGATCGACAGTCATAAGCCGCAAGAGCTAGATTCCACGACAAAGGCTCTCTTGAACGGTAGCGGACCGATAGGGGAATAAGACCATGTCTATGACTATGCTGGAATATGGACATCTCGGCGATATCAACCGCGGTATCCAGCGTCTTACCAGGACTGTGCAGGCCCAAGGGAGCGGTGCCACCGTGCCGGTCGAGACCTATAACCAACTCTTCGCCAGCTACGAGCAAGCGCGAGCGCAGACAGCTGTCGCAGAGAAGAAGGCGGAACACTGGGAAAACGAAGCGAGGAAAATGGAGCGCAACAATAGCCAGTGGGTTGAGTATGCCGAGGAGCAGGAGGCGCGGGCGCTTTCTGCTGAGAGCGAGCTTCGGCGTCTCAGAGCACGTTGCGAGAGCAGCATAGAGGCAGCCGATTGATGCATAAGGCCGTCATCGCCAGCTTTATCTGCCTTGGCCTCAGCGCATGCACGCACCCTAACGTTGCCGATCCTGGCACGCTCCGCGGCCCTGAGGCACCTTATGTTTCAAACCGATATAGCGACCCCTATGCAGCCTATGGCTCGACGCCGGTGATTTGGAAGCCGGCAATCGCGACCAGATCTGCTACCATCATCAAGCCGAACGATCCTGTTGATCAGGCCGAGCGGCCCGATTACGAGCATGCGCCTTGGTCGATCGAGCACAGGGCGTCCCAAGCCGGCACGTTCTAAAGTCGATCGCCACCTCGCTCTGCGCTTTTCCCGTAAAAAGCTTGGACGACAGCCGGTTCTGTACTAGAGTCGTGTTGCCCGCCATTGTAGGGGGGCGCTCCGCCCGGGTGCGCTAACACCACGAGCGAAGCTAACGCCGACAGAGACACGAACTCATGACGACGCTGATCGCTTTCCAAACATGGACTCGAGCTGTGTGCAAGCCCCTTGCACGCGTGGATCGTTCAATCCCCTAATTCCCCGCCTGTATTTTTATGGCCGGGGAGCGGTTCAGCCGCTCCCGTGCGCGTATTTGCGCGCCCCGGACGGTTTTCGCCGATCTCGCTATCGATGCCCTGTTCCGTTTTCCAGGGGCAGACGAGGTCTTTATTAAACGCTCGGAAAGCCGCTATTTTGCGCGAGGGCGCAGTATGATCGCGCGTGCTACCTCGGTCGTAAGGCCCGTGAAGAGAGAGGATGTCACGCCGGAACAGTGGAAGGTTCTGTTCTCGAAAAGGAGGGGAGGAGGGGGCTGATGCGCTCAGCCAGTCTAAGGACGAAGCGACGCTAAGAGACGGTACCGTTCGACCCGTATTTCCTCAATCTGGCATTGCCGGTGAAAGACGGCATTGCCTATTGGACGTCCGAGCAGCAAAGAACGAGAACCTCTGGTGTCTTTTCGACTTAATCCGGGTGTCTTAGACAAGTTCCGCAGCACTTGCGTAGGGTGGGAAACGCGGATCGATGACTCGCTCTACAAGGCCCAAGCGGTCGCCTATCTCGGCCAAAGATTCGGCCCGCTGGTCAGAAAAACGCCGAACCCGCCCTCATACCCTCGCGCCCTCCAATTGGTGTAGCTCTGGACAAGACATTGCAGTCCCATCGCGCCACACAGCAAAATCGTCTCCAAACTTGGCAGGCCGATCAACGACCACCGGCCCAGCACGATATGTCCTAGCCACCAGCTCCAAGCACCCATACTCAGCAGCATGAAAACCAGCGCCTGGCGGCGCGTGCTGCGCCGCAGGGGACGCGTTTCCTCCCTCAGGACATCCAAGGTCCTTTCCTGCTCAGGGGCAGATTGGGGCGCTATCCCTGACATCTCCTTCAATAGGCTGCGCGCTCTGCGAAGCGTGTTCAGTGGGCCCAGAAAGGGCGCTGTCATGGGACGCAGCACCATAAATACGACAGTGGCGCGGGCGAAGCCCCACAGACCAGGCTTCACGAGGCGATCGCCTTGAGGAAGGCTTCGAGATCGTCGGACAGACCAGCCTGAGCGTGGGCTCGTCCGTCATGACTGCGCCAGACGAATGTGGGTGTTCCGCCAATTGAAATGGCGTGAGCTGCTGACATGTTCAATGCCAGCTGGGCAGGGGCCGTAGGGTCCGTCTCCGCGTTTTCCGGCAGCTTGCCGTCCTCCATGATTTTACGCCACGCTGTGTCCATTCCTGCGCGGCCAGCTGTAATGAGAGCATTGGCAGCCGGGGTGCTTTGATTTCCATTCTCGTGATCGTTAATCGCAATCGGCACTAAAGCGAGTTGGATGCGGCCCGCATCGACGGCACCTTGCAACGTCTTCATGGCCTGTTGCGAAAACGGACATAGCGGGTCGATGACCATATAGACCCGTGGCGCGCCGTCCCGTCCGACCAGGCCATAATCGGTCGCTTCAAGGCGAGCGACAGGATCGGCAGGCGCCGGCTCGGCGGCGCCCACGGCACTCGCCTGATTCGATTTTCGAGGCGGCGTCCATGTGACGGTAGGAATGACGCCGGGAATTTTTTCTACCTGATTGCGGGTCACGTTGCGGCCCGTCTCGTCCCACATCACTCCGCCTATTTCTGCTCTACCATCGGGAGCGAGATAGAAGACGCGAAACTGCTTGCCGCTTTGGGCAAACACCCCTTGCATGCCGTGTGAAATGCCAAGATCGCGTAGTTGCGCCCCGTGGCTTGCAAGTCTCTGCAAGGCGGGGCTGGACGCGATCGCTTCGGCCGAGAGGATTGGTGGCAACGAGCCTTCCACTGAGGGAAGATGCGCAAGCGACGGGGGCGCCGGGCATTGCTGTGCCAAAGCGGACATAGGCGTGAGCAGCGCGAACACACTCAGTATTTTCGGGACGTGCATGGGGTGATCCTCCTGGGATCACTATCCTTCATAACGATGTGAGTGCGACAACGCACCGGACGTTCGCACTCACATTGTTCCCTGTCATGATCAAGGGCGCGCAAGGAGCGCAAAAACATGACGGCAGGCGAGGGATATAGGATGGCGCGATTGACCTGGCACGCCGGTGACACCAGCAACGCCCAACACACGCTATGCTTCCTCTTTCCGGATGGGACGGCATATGTGGGGCAGACGACGGCAAGGGAGCGGTATGAAAAAGCCGTTCGCAGGCGCTTCAAGGCTTACGGCGAACCTGAAGTTTTCCCGCTAGGAGTGTTTGCACCCCAAACCGATATTGTCGATGCCACGCTCACGCTGTGGCGCTACCGCCTGAGCCGGCAGGGGATTGTGCTGAGGCGCTATGAAGATCCTGCCCATACCTATCTCGTCGATATGAGTGCGATCACGCGTGATCTCCGACATTGCGGTGATCGCGCCATTCTTCCGGTTGAGATCTGCGATCGAGCGGCAGCCATTCTAGAGAAGCCACGCCCCGAGCTTCTCGTTTTCTGTGCGATCTTTACGTCAGGCACTTGCGCATTAGGGATGAGTCTCCTGCGGCCCGACGAGGTGTTCTCCCTCAGCCGCTGGTTCCCGTCCCCGGAAAGCGAACGCTACCCCACAACCAGCCTGCCGCATGAGATATTCTTCATCGAGCGTTATCAGCAGCTTTCTTCTGGCAGCTATCCCTATCTTGCAGCCGAGCACGACCTCTCAACCTGGCGCGCGGCATTCAGGGTAATTGGCGGGCGACCAATCGATCTGGATCAGCAAAAATGCACAGATCTCCATAGCTCCTTCATCCCGCCAAAGGCGGAATTTCTTGAGTCCCTGTCAGAGCCTCTTTTCGAGGCGATCACCTATGCGACCGAGAACTGGCAGCACATCCCGGCCCCGCAGGCTCTCGACGGGGACGATATGGCAGGATCCTTCCCGCTCGCCGAGTACGCCCCGGGCGACGACGATCTCTATACGGTGCTGCGTGCGATCGAGCGCAATACGCGCGAAACACTACGCCACCTTACCAGATGTCAGGCCGCTCGGCAGCCGAAGCCTTCACGGCGACCCTTGGCCGCGCATCCCCTGATGCGTCCTTTTTCCATCTTTCTTGCGAGGCGATCCTGATGTGCGTCACGCACTCACATCGCGAAGCGCTAAAATCGGATCATCAAGCATTGATGGAGATGACGTGATGATTCGACGCCCGCTTGGTCTCGCAGGCGCTACCCTCGCCACAATGATGGGTGCAGTCGCTCATGCGCAGACTTTCACGCCCGAGCACCTCGACCGCATGGCGCAGGAACGTCAGAAAGAAATCGGGCCGCGCAATTGGGGGGCGCCGCCGCCCGTTACGCATGAATCTTACGTCAAGCGTTCCCTGCCGGTGTCGGTAGAGTGCCGCAGCCCGAGAAAGGATTTCGAGCCGCTCTTCGCCGAGCCGGAAGGAAACTCGGAACGGGTCGGAGTGGCCGCGCCGCAGATCGCCGTCACCTCCGTCGTCACTCATGGCTGGCGTCAGGTGCTTCGTGTGGGCAAGAGCTTTGCCTGGATTCCAGAGGCGGATGTCGTGCCTTATCAGCCGCTGGTCAAAGGCAACACGACGCGCTGTGTTGTCGCAGGCGAGGCCGCCAATGGCATGGTCCTTTTTGATCATCCTGCAAAGTGACGACCATGGACGGCAGGCATAACGTGCTTCGAAACGTCTACCTGATACTCACAGGCGCGTTCGTGCCGTCTGTATGCCTGGCCGTTCCGCCCCAGATCGTGCCGGAAGTGGGAGAGCTTGGCACACCAAGCTTCTCTTTTCCCGGTAGCGCCTCCGCGCAAGGCGCATCGAGCACTGCCTCGACATCCAGCTATAGCGGCGCCTGGGGCACGGGAGACGCCTATAGCACGATGCTTTCGCAAAGCTACGGCGCAGCAGCTGTCGCTGCAGCTCAGGCCCAGGGCATAAATCCGGACACCCTCGCGGCCTTTGGGCAGATCGAGAGCCATTTCTCGAATGTTGGCAACGCGTCATCGAGCGCAAGCGGGGTCTGGCAGGTTACGGACGGTACCTGGAACGAATATGCTTCCAAGCTTGGTCTGTCGGATGCTGATCGCACTGACCCTGCCGTGCAGGCAAAAGTCGCAAGCGCTATTATCGACGACTATGCGAGCTCCATCAGCGCGACGACGGGAGCAGCCGCCACAGGGGCACAGGTGTACGGAGCCTATATGTTTGGCACGAAGGCTGGTGCTGAGATTGCCTCGGCGCCGGACTCTCAGACCCCGTTAAGTCAATTTGTCTCCAGCAGCTCTCTCGCTAAGAACAATATGGTCGGCTGGACCGTCGGGCAATATTACAGCACGGTGACGCAGCGCATGGGTTCTGGTGCCTCAGAGGCGGTCACGAATGGCTAGACCCTCTCTTTCTGGCAAATTGGTTGATCAAGCGCCTCAAGGCCCTGCGGTGGTAACGCCACCAAGCTATCGGTCCTTCGCCGCTGGCAGCGCCGTTTCCTGGCGGTTTGATGTAAAATGTCGACTGCATCCTGGGGGGGGCGAATTGGCTCGTGATGCGCAGACACGCGCGTCGAAACACAAACAACGGTTAGCGAGCAACCTTGTTCACAAGGCCCCTTCAGTGATTCTCGCTGGGAGCGGATTGTGCGTTGCTCTGATCTGCGCCTTTGCAGACGGTTTTCTGACCGCGGATCAGATTCAGCCGCTGTTCTTATGGATGCGCCAGCACCAGCCAATCCCTCTGCGCACGGGATGTCTCTCATATCTGCTCGGTCATTGGCCCGCGCCCCAGTTTCACTGGTCGCCGCCATTCTGGATCGGCATTGGCCTGGTGACGGCGCTGGCTGGAAAAGGGGCTCTGCTTCCAGCGCAGCGTGTCGCCCGTCTGGCCGGGAAACACGCTGTGTTGACGCTGCGCCTTCTCGTGCTGGCCGTCGGAATGGCAGGTGGCGTTGCGCTAATTTCGGGCTGCGATGCGACTGCTTTTTCAACGGTACGTCACGCACTCACATCGACAGCACGTACACTCACCTTGCCAGAGAAGGTTCTGGGAAAATGAGGATGCGAACCATGACACATAATATATCCGGCTTTAATCAGCTCATGGTCGGTGCCTTTGTGCTGGCAGTAAGCGCCGCAATAGTAACGCCCACGCACGCGGCGGCGAAGTTTAAGCCCGCGCCCTGTGAAAAAGTGGCGCCGAAAACCACAGGGCCCGCCTGGATCCATCTGACGCTACGGGTCGAGGGATTGGTCTCGCTCCGCAGTGGCGGCCCGAAGAATGCGCCTGTTCAGCTGCCGACGACGGATATCGTCGCATTTGACGGGTATCTGCCAGCGGATGGCTCAGACATTTCTGTCAAAAATGGGCGCGAGACCGCTTATGTGGCAGCAGTGACCCTCTCGAACCACGAAAGAAAACGCTCAAACACCTCCGTCAAGCCGGGATCTGCTTTCACTGGCGTATCCGGGACATTCCACGCACTGCCGGACAAGGATGGCAACATCGTCGTCGCCGGTGATGTTCATCTGGCCGACGATCTCGCAATAGACGGGGCGAAATTAGGTAATCTTTCTCTCGAGGAGCCGCGCTTTAAAGACCTAGGCTTTCAGCCTTCCGTTACGGTTGCAGGACTTCACTGTGTGGCTCCTGTGCAAGAGCGGACCGGAAACGTCAGGTCGAATGGCGAGCCCGCGGGGCCGGTGGTTGGCGTCACAATTCTCGCCGAACGTACCCAATGACGCGTCTCAACACTGCACAGCCATAAACCTCAGGGGAAGACCATGATGCTGACGATCATCGCCATGACTGCAGGCCAGACGACGTCCTATCAGAACATCATGTCGAAGAAGGAAGACACCCGCCCGGGGCTGGAAGAGCCTGGCGCAGGACGGATGCCCGACATTGGCCGGTGATCAGCCTATAACCGACATAACCGGGGGGCTACGTCGAATTTGCACAACAGGCAACCTTTCCAGGACCGATGCAAAGGACGCGCAGCCGAGCGCCATGTCGTCTAGCCTTGCTGGAGGAACAGATGTCTCAAGATTCATGCGGATGCCAGAACAAGATCAGGTTTGTTTCCCTTACGCGCGCCCATGACGCCGCGCATTCGATGCGAAAGCGGGGCAAGGGCGCAATAGGTGCTTATGCTTGCGACCAGTGCGGGCTCTTTCATGTGGGCACCAGCTCGTCCAATGCCCGCGCCTATGCTCGCGCGCTTCATGGGCGCCCTTCACCTCGACGCGTCCAGATTCAGCCAGGAGGCTTCGACCAGTGAGTAAAGAGACGCCAAACCCGGCAGACGGGAATGGGGTGACACGACGGGGGCCAGTCCGGTGGAATTCGTCAGAGAACCAGGGAAATTCAGGCTGCATCTTCGATCCGCTGAGTGGCTGGAGATCGGACGACTGCTGCCGTGCCGTCCATGAGGCGCTGGCATCGATAACCTTCCGGCGCCTCTACGAGACGTTTGAACAGCGCACTTATGCGACCGGCTTGCCGCCTGCAGACACGCTGTAACCTTGACCGATGCGGGAAGACTTCGGGCCAGGCAGCATCGACCTGCATATCCGAACGGAACGGGAAAAATAATTCATGGATATGTCATTCGATATCAACCAAACGGTCGCCAGCCGAGCGCGTCAGGCGGTCGACCCTGATTCCAATGTGGGCGGTATTGCCGTTGATCGTCTCCGCAGTGTTATCGAGCGTGTCGAACGGCTCGAGGAGGAGCGCAAAGCTCTGGCAGGAGATATCAAGGATATTTTCAGTGAGGCGAAGTCAGCAGGCTTCGATGTGAAGACCGTCAAAGACATTATCAGGCTGCGCAAGAAGGAACCTAGTGAGATCGAAGAGCAGGAAACCCTCCTCGACATCTATCGCCGCGCGCTTGGAATGTAAGGGTCTACCTGTCTTGCTGCCCATCCCTTCTCACGGAATGCCGTGTAAGTTCCCAAGATCAAACGGAAAGTTTTGTTCCGGCGACGTTTCTGGCTTGTTCCGAGCAGCGATCTGCCGCACGATCCGCAGTTATCGCATGCGCGTCAGAGGGACTCGTGCTGCGAGTCGAATTCGAGGATCTCCAATGACCTAACCCCCGAATACCAAAAACCCCGCCTCCCCCGATCGCCAAATCGGGAAAGCCAGGGCTCTGGAAGATACAGACTTGTTAGTTAGTGGGCCGCTCGAAATCAGGCCCCCATCTAGCGATATCCCCGATCGAAACGCAAGCACTAAATTGCGAACGGGAGAGGTTTGTCTCAGTGCCTGGCCTGGAGGTGGTTCCCTAGAACCATCTATCGACTGGACAGACCATGTGGAACTCAACGCAGGACGGGGCAGGGCATGCCGTGCCGTATCGTGCCGGCAGACGGCGGCTCAGCGCCGCCATGCTCGAAGCGCAGGAAGAGTTGACGACAGTGCCGGCAGACTATCCGGCTCGGCGTGAAGTGCTTGGGCTCCTGAAATCCCTGCGGGGCGCGCTGCCTGTGTCGGCTGCAGCAGCAAGCACGCTGATCGTCATGATCGAGCACACCAGGGCGGAAGACTGGACGGCGATGGAAACGCCTTTTGTGTATGCCCATAATGAGACGCTCCTGAACTGGACTGGCATATCGCTTGCGACATTGCGGCGTCATATTCGTGAGCTGGCCGAGGCACGGTTTCTCGTGGCTCAGGATGGACGCAACGGACAGCGTGGCAAGAGGTGGCAGGGCACGGAGTCCATGCGTACCGGCTTCAATCTCGCCTCACTCCGATATCGCTGGACTGACCTCGTCGCCCTCAGTCGTGCAGAGACGCGCAGGCGAGAAGAACTCAGCTTTCTGCGACAGGAAATTGCGTCGCTCAATGAGCAGGTGCGTCTTTTGGCAGACGCCCTTGATCAGCCCCAGATCATGGCTGATGCCCGTCGTTTGATGCGTATCCGGCTGATGACGAGCGAGCCGGCAAAACTCCACGCGCTACACGCCGAGATGGCCCAATTGCTTCGTACGCTCCAGGACCTTCGGTACAAGCAATCAGCCCCTGTGGATAACGCAGTATCCGACGCGTCCGTGACGTCAAATATGACACCCATGGGTACGCAAAATGAGACCCACTATACAGATACAAAAAACAATCTATCTCTCAAAAAAGTAGTCTCCGTAGCGGCTTGCAGCCGCAATCGCATTGAGGCAATGCGGCGTGAGCCGTCAGAGGAACCTGTCGAAAGTCACCGCCTCGGACGCGAAAGCGCTCTACGAGGGTTCAGGGGGACCGCTCAGTTTTACCTGGGGATCTGCTCTGCTCTACGCGAGATATGCCCAAGTGCAAGACCGACGGCCGAGCAGCTAATTGAGGCGGCCGAGTATCTCTCGGGACAGATCGGCGTGTCCTACCATGCCTGGGCACAAGGCTGCACGGTGCTCGGCCGATTGCAGGCGGCGGTTGCTGTGATCGTCATGGCGTCGCGCCTTGAGAGGCAGGCGGTCATCTATGCGCGTGATGCGTATTTCAGAGCGCTGGTAGAGCGGGGTGCGCAGAATGCGCTCTTCCTGGATCGGAGCCTTTATGCGCTGCGTGATGTTCGAAACCGCGAAGAAGCCCTGACTTATCAGGCCCCAATGGCTCGTCTTGATGCCAGCAACGCTATCGGGCTGGGGATCGGCCGATGACCCAGTTTGCCGACACGCTCAACGTCAGTCGGATGAAATGTCTGAAGGCTCTTCCGGGGACGTTGCATTGCCGAGTGCTTCCCGGCGTAGCAGCTCGTTTTCGATCGCTTCGCGCACGAAATCGGTACGGTCTTCCCTCTCTCGCAACACCTTTGCGATGCGCGAGAAGGTGCCATTCGGAAAGCGGGCTCGCATATCTTCAGCCCAGAGCGGTGGTCGTCCCATTCGACAAGCCTAGAGCATCTTGGAGGACGGACCAAGAAATTTCTTATATCACTTATTGACGAGGATAACTTATATAAGATATATAAAGTTACATCAGATATCTCGGGAGACGCGGCGACCGCAAGGACACGCTGGCCGAAAAGGTTTTCTGAAAGATTAACGCTTTTGGTGAGGAACGCCTTATGTCTCATCGTGCTGGTTTTTTGACGCTTCTGGCGTCTACTCTTGCGCTCACAGCTTGCGGCAGTTCGGCCCCGCCGCCGGAGCCTGTTCTTCTTAGCCAATTCAATGCGAACACGGATCGCTTTGACATCGTAAGCACTGTCGGCCGCGCTGATGGGACGATTCAGAAGAATGGTCGGCCCTGTGACATCTATAAAATCTATACGTCCGGCCTGACCGCGGGCGGTCGTGCTGCCATGAAGGCAGGTGAGATTTTGACGAGCGTCGCCAGTCTCGGAGTGGCCCAGTTCTTCTGGGCACCGATCAAGGCTGGAACACGCCCCCAGCTGCATACAGTTCTGTTCTGCTATGGCACGACGGACAAGCTGGTCGATATCTACGACACCGATCCGACCAGCTCGCATGAACAGGATCATATGATCCTTAACAAGGAGGCTTACAGCCAGCCCGTCGTTCTGGCCGAACCGACCGGCCCCGTTCAGGCAACAACGCCTCTGGTGCAGGCCCCGGTTACAGCGACTGTGCCGAGCGTCAGCAATGTGGTCTCGGATGCGCCAGCCGTCACAGCACCTGGCGCTCTGGTGATCCACGAAAAGGCAGTTACGCCTCTTGCGCCTGCGGAATCAGGGACAATCAGCCTCGATACCGTGTCCCGCGAAGCGACAGACGGCAGAAAGACCATCTCGACAGGCAAAACGGCCATCTCGGCAGAGGCGTCTTCTGACGATCTGAATAATATCAGCGCGGCCAAGGCCGCTACGGCCAATGCGGTTCTGAAAACGGGTCAGACCCGTAGCTGATCATGAACTCAATGAGTCAGGCGGACAAATTGAGTTTGAGAACAGGACGTTTTGGGGGCATCTCGGGCGGGGCTTCCGGCTCGGGCGGTTTGTTCGCCAGTTCACGCGCTTTCTTCCGCTCTTCACGAAGTTTGCGCCGTTTCTTCTCGATCCCGTCCAGGGCGCGCTTTGCGTTTTCCAGTTCCTCTGTCGTCGGGGGAACCGTCTCGCTTCCGTCGCTATTGCGACGGACAGCCCCGGAAAGAACGACCTGGTGATAAAGCTCGCTTGTCGCAATCCATCTCAGAACAGCAGCTGTGCGCTCGGGAGAGCAGCCGTCTGGAAGCTGTGCCAGCACCTGCTGCTTGATGCCAAAAGCCCAAGGGTTCGAGCCCTCGAACATGGCAGGAAATGCCGAGGCCAGGCGGTCGCGTTCTTCAAAGAGGTCTGGGGGAAAAAAGGACATGCGCTCTCAATACCTGATTTGCCCATGAGTTGCATCTGATCCGTGCTCAGGGAGCACAAACAATACCGTCACTGATCTTTCACGAGTGGAACGCACTAAATCTGCATTCCGCATGTGTAACGTCTTCTTCAACTGTGTTACAAAACATTGCGGTGTATTCTCGCACTGCTTCAGGAGTTACGATGAAATCCTTCTTCTTTCCGCGCATTATCGGTGCCTCTGCCTTCCTCTTGGCTTTGACAGCATGCAGTGGCCTCGATGCCGTCTCCAATCACGGACAACTCGACGTGCATACGCATATGTCTGAAACCGTGTTCCTCGATCCGGTCCCGCAGAACCAGAAGACGGTCTATCTCGGTATCCGCAACACGTCCGATTATCCTGAGCTGGATATCCGCAGCGCGCTTGCGTCTGCCATGCAGCAGCGCGGCTACACGATCATGCCCGATGCCATGGGTGCTCATTACCTTCTGCAGGCCAATGTTCTTCAGGCCGGCAAGCTGACAAAAGAACAATCCTCGGCGCTGCTTTCGTCGAATTACGGTCAGCCTTTGCAGTCGCTCGCAATCGGTGCGGCTTCGGGCGGTCTGGTCGGCGGTCTCACCGGCAATGCCGGAGCAGGGCTGGGTGTCGGGCTTGGCCTTGCCGCAGCCTCAGCGCTTGTCAACTTCGCTTATCAAGACGTGACCTATGCGATCACCGTCGACATCCAGCTTTCGGAACGACCGGTGAACGGGGGCAAGGTGCGTCAGCACACGCATACGCATCACGGCTCGGGAAGCTCGCGCCTGTCGGGCGGTGTTACGGATTCCACTGCACAGACCTATGGCGCAGCCTCGTCGGGTGACAGCAACGCGAATGTGCGCGTCCAGGACATTGACGAAACTTCCGACTTCAAGAAGTACACGCTGCGTGACGTGGCTTATGCGGACAAGGTCAATCTCAAGCTTGAAGAAGCGATGCCGGTTCTGACGCAGCGCCTTGCTGTATCGTTTGCCAATCTCTTCGAATAAGTAAGGCCTCCAACAGAGCGGCCTGATCGGATAACCCTGCTTGGGTCGCTCTCCTGATGGTCACTTATCCTCAAAGTATCGATCTTCTTCGAAGAGTTTTTTCAAATCCGATTTTCAAAGGACTGATTGCATGACGCAGTCATTTACTGGTTCGAACCGTAGTGAAATTACCCCTGATCTCTATGGTTCCGTGATCTCGCCGGGCGATCATGGCGTGCCCAGACCTCTCCTGTGGCTACGCCTCTTCTATAGCGCAGCTGGATGCATTCTGGTGGCCGCTGAGCTTTACAGAAAGATCAAGATGACGCGTCGTGAATGGGCTGCGAAAAGGCCGACTGGCCAGCAGGTCTGATCGGTCGGCAGTATTTAGGAGGCGAGCAGAGGGCTCTTTGCTCGCCGGGGCCTGTCATGCCACTTTTTTTCTTTACGTGACTTATTCTCCGACCTCCGGCACGTCGCCAATTTCCCCAAGAAACTCCGGCTCGCTGTAATCACCGGCTTCAGGGTCGGCCGTAACACATACAAGATGCGCGCCGGCGAACATCGTCCCTCCCGCACCAATTCGGTCGAGGAGCTGCAGACCATGTGCCGGGTCGCGACACGCGGTCGCAGGAGCAGTTTCAAGCGTAACCTCTCCATCTTTGGATGTGCGCCACAGATAGGGCTGCAGGATAATCTTCGTCTGGGGGCCGCTCTCATAGGCGGGCTCGCGGTTCTTTTTTGCCATGATTCCTCTCTCCTATCGAAAATTACGAGCTTTGACGGGCTCGGACCCTTTCAGGAGATCCGTCCTGTCTTCAGGCTCGCGCATGATGACGTGAATGACCTCGCCCTCCTTCTGCAGCGTGCCATGGCACACCATGAGATGGGCCGAGATCAGTGGTCGCCGCCAGGTCTCGCGCACGGACTTCCAGACGATCAGATTGGCAATCCCCGTCTCATCCTCGAGCGTGATGAACATGGTGCCATGCGCCGTACCCGGTCGCTGACGCATCAGCACAAGCCCCGCAATCGAGATCCGCGCCCCGTCCCGCATGGTGGCCAGATCGCCGCACCGCGTCATGCCTTCGCGGTCGAAAAGCGGACGCAGGAACGAGATCGGATGCGCCTCTAGGCTCAGCCCCGTCATGCGGTAATCCTCATGCACCGCGTCAGGCGTCGGCAGGGCAGGAAGGGTCACATCGGGCTCGATCACCTCCGGCTCGATGAAGTTGCGTCCGCGATCGGCCGCCGCAAAAAGCGGGAGTGGTGCTGTATCGAGGCCTTTGACCGCCCAGAGCGCGGCGCGGCGATCGACGCCGAAAGAGGCGAAGGCATTGGCATTGCTCAACGCCTCGAGCGCCTGCAGCGGGATATCGCCGCGACGCCAGACATCGTCGATACTCTCGTAAAGCGGCATGCGTGCCGCGATCAGTGCGGCCGCATCCTTGTTTGCCAGACCCCGCACCAGGCGCAGCCCGAGGCGCAAAGCCAATCCCGTGCTTTTGTTGGAGGCAGGTTTTGCCGATCTTTCCAGGGTGCAGTCCCAGCGCGATGCGTTGACGCAGATGGGGCGGATCTCGACGCTATGGGCGCGCGCATCCTGAACGATCTGGGCAGGCGCATAAAAGCCCATGGGCTGGGAATTGAGCAGGGCGGCGCAGAACACGTCGGGGTAGTGGCACTTCATCCAGGACGAGGCATAGGCGATGAGTGCAAAGCTCGCCGCATGGCTTTCTGGAAAGCCATAGGACCCGAAACCTTCCAGCCGGGAGAAGGTCTCTTCCGCGAATGCGGCCGTATAGCCTTCGCGCTGCATGCCGGCGATGAGCTTCTCGCGAAAGGGAGAGACACCCCCTGTCATCTTGAAGGTTGCCATGGCGCGTCTGAGCTGGTCGGCCTCGCCCGGTGTGAAGCCTGCGCAATGGATGGCCACCTGCATCGCCTGCTCCTGAAAGAGCGGCACGCCAAGGGTTTTGCCAAGAATGTTCTCGAGTGTGGCTGTTGGGTAGGTCACGGGCTCGATCTTCGCGCGCCTGCGCAGATAGGGATGCACCATATCGCCCTGGATGGGGCCGGGGCGCACGATCGCGACCTGGATGACCAGATCATAAAAGGTCGAGGGCTTCATGCGTGGCAGCATGGCCATCTGGGCGCGGCTCTCGATCTGGAATGTGCCAAGCGTGTCGGCGCGCTGAATCATCCTGTAAGTCTCGGGATCCTCGGCCGGTACCGAGGCCAGATCCATGCTCAGGCGATAATGCTCACTCATGAGCTCGAAGCCGCGTTGCAGACAGCCCAGCATGCCCAGGCCCAGAACATCGACCTTCATGAAGCACAGCGCGTCGATATCATCCTTGTCCCAGGTGATGATCTGCCGTCCTTCCATCGCGGCCGGTTGCAATGGCACGAGCTCATCCAGGCGATCCTGAGTGAGGACGAACCCGCCGGGATGCGTGCCCAGCTGACGCGGAAAGCCGAGAAGCTGGCGCGCCATGTGCAGTGTGAGCGCGAGACGGCGATCTTTCGGGTTGAGACCGGCTTCGATCAGACGCTCGCGGCAGATCTGCGGATCGTCCAGACAGGATGCGATATGGCGCGAAAGCTGGCCGGTCACGTCATCGGGCAGGCCAAGCACCTTGCCGACTTCACGCAAGGCGCCTTTGGGCTGAAAGCGCTGGACTGTCGCGCAAAGAGCCGCCCGATGACGGCCGTAATGGCTGTAAATCCACTGAATGATCTCTTCGCGACGATCGCTCTCGAAATCGACATCGATATCTGGCGGTTCCTTGCGGTCCTCGGAGATGAACCGCTCGAAAAGCAGGCCTGAGCGGACGGGATCGATGCTGGTGATACGCAGCACATAACAGATCGCCGAATTGGCGGCCGAGCCACGGCCCTGACAGGCAATGCCCAGCGAGCGGGCGTGCTGGACGATCGTGTTCACCGTCAGGAAATAGGGCGCATAGCCCAGCCGCTCGATCAGGGTGAGCTCGTGTCTGATCTGGTCGCGGACTGTTTCGGGTGCTCCGGCCGGATAGCGTCGGGGCAGGGCGCCTTGCACCAGACGCGCGAGGGTCTCCTGAGGGCTTTCCCCCTCGATCGTCGCCTCACTCGGATACTGGTAGCGCAGATCGTCCAGCGAAAAGCGGCACAGATCGGCGATGCGGCTCTGGTTTGTCAAAGCGTCGGGGAAGGCAGCGAACAAAGTGCGTTGCTCGTCAGGGCCGCGCAGGACGAGATCCGGACAGGCCATGCGCTCGGGGCCAAGCGCATCGAGGGGCGTGTTCGTGTGAATGGCAGTCAGCACATCGAGCAGGAGATGACGCTTCGGATCGTGCAGTCGCACATCGCCGGTTATGACGGTCGCGATCCCCATTTGCGCCCCCAGGGCCTGCAAGCCATGCAGCCAGCGCCAGGCATAGGCCTCGCGCCGATAGACGAGACCGAGATAGCGCCTGTTGCGATCGGGCGAGATGGCGCAGAGTGCTTCGATCTGCAGGCGCGTTGTCTCGATCGCGATGCCGGGCTGCAGGATCAGGACGAGGTGATCGGCCGCCTGTTGCAGATCCGACCAGTCGAGCGAGAAGACCCCGCGCTCTCCCCGGTAATGACCGAGTGTGAGAAGCTTGCACAGCCAGCCCCAACCGGTGCGGTTGATCGGATAGGCGAGCAGCACGCTGCCATCCGACAGGGTAAGGCGTGTTCCTGGTATCAGCCTGATCCCGCATTCTTTCGCTGCCCGATGCGCCCGGACCACGCCCGATATGCCGTGCCAGTCGGCAAGGCCGATCGTCTCAAAGCCGAGATGCGCCGCCTGGGCAATCAGTTCCTCGGGCAGGCTTGCGCCCTGCAGGAAGGAGAAGGCCGAGAGCGTCCCCAGCTCGACGATCGGGGTCTGGGTCATGACCGGTCTTTGTCCTCGATCCGGCGATGCGGATGAGGGTGGCGGCTGCTATCGGGCGCACCCGGCGCGGGGCGACGCATGAGCACGAAGCCGCAGCGCAGCAGATGGGCGACCAGGCGCTCGGCGACCAGTCGGGCCATGAATTCGTCGGCGTCGTGGACACGCCGCCTGCCGTCATAGCGCAACCCATGCTGCAGGGCGTCGGCAAGCTCTTCGGGACGGGCGTTCAGCAGGGGATCGACAGGCTGGGTCATCAGAACAGGCCCTGCAGATGCCACTGGCCCGAACCGGTCCAGTCATGGACACCATCTCCCAGACGATAGAGCCACAGGCGCTGTCCTTTCTCCGTCTCGATCGTCCAGTAATCGCGCACAATCCCGAATGCGGCCGGATCCTGCCACCAGGCGCCGGCAATTCGCTCCGGCCCTTCGGCACAGACGATACGATGCAGCATACGGCCGAGCCGGAACTGACGTGGCGCTCCATCGGGGAGGAGGGCTGTCACCTCGATCGGGATGGCGCGATCGAGCAGAACGACAGGGCGGTGAGCAATGTCCATTTGGCGCTCCCGTTTGACCGGTCCGTGCAGGCTGAGATGGCGTGATTCTTCAGGCCAGGCGGCATCGATCCGATGCAACCGCGCGAGGGAGATCAGCCCCGGCGCATTGGCCAGACGATCGAGCAGCGTTGCCGGCCAGGTGCTGTGCGTCTCGCCATAACCGGGCAGGGCGGTCTCATGCTGGCGGATGGGCGCAGACTGCACGATGACGAGCTGCACTGCCTCGATGCCAAATCCCGGCTCGATCTGCGGGATCTGGTCGCAGAGCAGGCGGATCAGACGGGCGGGATCGCAGGTGGCGTCGGACGTGCCCACACGCACTGCCTGGATCGTGTTATCAACACGCGTACAGAGGAAATCGACGAGCCTTGCGCCTTCCCCGCGCTCGAGGAGCTGCGCACAGATCCCGGGCACGAGCGCCTCGATCACTGTTGCGATCGCTTCCGCCGTGCCGATCGGCTCGAACAGGGAGCGGGCGCATTGCACGCCGATACGTTCCTGTACGAATGACAGGGGCATGGGGCGCAGGCCGGCAGCCTGATCGAGGCAATCGAGAAAGGCGCTCCCGAAGCGCTTGGCCAGGGGTGCGCGTGGCAGATCGAAGCAGGCTCCGATCGTCTTCAGGCCGAGGCGTTTAAGGCGCAGTGCCAGGGCCTCGTCGATCGGCAGGGATTTGCAGGGCAGGGCGCGCAGGGCTGCCTTATGTGCTCCAGATGCAATGATCGCCGTCTGTCCTGAACGGGCAATTGCGCGAGAGGCGGCTGCACTGTCACTGATGCAGGCAAACGCGTTGTGTCCAAAATTGCGCAGATCGGCGCAAAGCCGCTCGAGAAAGGCGGTTTCGCCCCCAAACAGATGGGTGCAGCCCGATAAATCGGCGAAGAGCCCATCCGGCGCGTCGGCGGCCACAAGCGGCGACATCCATAGACCCCAGGTAGTCAGGCGGGCGAGCGCCTCGCGGTCCTTTTCCCGGTCATGCTCGATGACGAGCAGGTCCGGATCGAGTGCCCTTGCATGGGCGAGCGTCATGCCAGCCCCGATCCCGGCGCGGCAGGCGGGTGCATCAACTGCTGTCACAACGCGTCTGTTGCCCTCAGTGGCGTGCAGCACCAGCTTGCGCGAGGCCGGATAAAGCGCGCTGCTCTCGCGGCGCAGCTGCTCGGTCGAGAAGAAGGGCATCCAGAGAGCGAGGAATCGGCTCATGGTCGTGGCAATCGAGGATCCAGCGTTTGGGCAATCCCGCGCGCAGTTTCAGGAGGTCGGCCGACAGACGGCGCGGGCCGGGAAGAGGCAGCGTAAGACCGGGCAGAGGCAGCGGGCGCGACTTCTGGGCGGTGATCTGCCATCTGGTGGCGCAGGCACAGGCTTCGTGAGCAGCACCCACGCCTGTCTTGCTCTGGCGCAGGATGAATCCGGTAGCGCCCGTCGCCTCAGCGGCCAGGTTGAGCCGGCGCGCTTCGGTCAGGGTGAGCGCGCGATCGGTCTCGACAACCAGGATCATGGGCTCTGCGTGACGCAGGATATCCTCGGCAACCGGCAGAAGACGATCGGCAACGAGCTCGAGGCAGAAAAGGCGTCGGCGTGCGATGCCCAGCGCATCCAGCCCTGCCCCGAAGAGTTGGGAGGGGCGTGTGGAGAGCCAGAAAACAGGGCGATCGCTGCGCGCCAGGCAAGGCAGGAGAAAGGCGAGCGTGCTGCCGCGTTCGAGCGGAGAAGCGATCAGAAACTCATGCAGCGCGCCAGCCGCCAGACCGCCACGGAGATGCCGATCGATCGGGTCATAGCCTGTCTCCAGGCGTAGAGTGGCGTGGTCTGTATGGTCGCGTCTCTCGATCTGCCGGATGCGTCTGCGCAATGAGTCGAGTGCGGTGTTGTCCATGTGCTCCTCCTTTCTGGAAAGAACATAAGGAGAACGCGCCAGGCAAAAGCAAGTGAATTCTGGTGACAGGGAGTCCATCCTATGGATTTGTGGAGTGCCGCCAGGGCGGATACGGGCACCCTATGGACAGGCTTTTACCCTGCCCACAGGGCTCCCGACACACCACAACCCCACAGGATCATGAGCAGGAGATTTTTCTCTTTTCTGATTTTGAAAAAGGAAATGAGCGGCTGCCTCAAAGGGAGGCTCTGATCGGGATATCGGGCTTGATACATTGTATCGATTGAGTAATGATGGCGCTGATGCAGGCAGGTTTATCAGCTCTTTTCCTGTCCTGCAGCCCCAGCTGCGGCGTTACCGCTCAGCCGGGTCCCAGGGATTGAGCAGCGCGACACCGGAGTGACGGAAGTCAGCGATATTGCGAGTCACAACGGTCATTCCGTGGACGAGGGCCGTAGCTGCGATGAGTGTGTCTCGCTCTGCACCCGGATCAGGCGTGTGAAGCTGCGCGCATCTGAGAGCTACAGCGAGATCAACCGATAGCACCCGATCGTTGAACTCGGGCAGAACGTGCTTGTCCAGCCAGGCCCGAAGGACGGCACCCTGAGCTGAGTCCTTGTGCTCCATCCTAAGAACGCCGAGCTCGAGCTCCATGATCGAGATGGCGGACAGGTAAAGCTCTCCGGCATCGACTTGATCCGCCCAGCGCGCCACGTGAGGATCCGCCTTTCCAGAACGGACTTTCCTGAGTTCGGATACGACATTCGTGTCGAGCACATACATCAATCGAAATCCGCTGCGCGCAGACCAAGAGAGACTCTCGGTGCTTCGAACTCGATCTCAGGACCGTCGGGCATAGCGAGAGCCTCTGCGATGCGCCTCGGGCGAGCCGTCAGTCTGCGATACTCCTCGATGCTTAATAGGACATGCGCTGGAAGACCACGATCAGTGATGATGACTGGCCCACCAAGGCAAGCTTTTTTTGCTCGGCTGGTATCTCGATTGAACTCTCTGCTGGAGAGTGTCGTGATAGGCATATCGCATCTCCTCATAGTTATGTAGAAACGTTACTACATAATCTTGGAGAAGTCTAGTTGGTACTGTCACGTCAACTTTTGGGTGGTAGATCCGCATGTTGATATGTCGGAGATATTCACTTTGCGCCCGTTTCGAGTGGCGACTGATCGCAACGTGAATCTGCGACTGCTTTGCTGCTTCGAGAGCTCGTGGCAGAAAACGTGGCTGGCAGAGTCGAGCTGCAAAGCAGTCGGAGCCCGGTCGATCTGGAATTTACAGGGAACTGTAACTGCTCCGGATTGCAGCACCCAACACATCCGCGCTGGAAATTGAATGAACCTCAACAATCTCAAGCCCCCATACGAGACAAAGCGCCTCATGCTTCGACCATTTGTGGCTGGCGACGAAGCGCAATTTGCAGCATACCATTGCCGACCTGACGTTTATCGTTACCTGTATGCCGCTGCACCAGCTGGCTCGACGCTGGAACAGAAGTTCGCGAGAGCGCAGGTAGTCAGGTTCAATAATGATGCTGATGTTTATCGCTTGGCGGTTGTGCAGAAAGCCGATCATGCACTTATCGGCGAGGTTCTTCTCAAGCTGGAGAGTAAGCAGGCTCGTCAAGGCGAAGTCGGATATATTTTCAATCCGGATTTCGGTGGCCAAGGCTATGCGACCGAAGCCGTGAAGGCCCTTGTAAGGGTCGGGTTTGAGGAGGTCGGATTCCATCGGATTTTCGCGCACCTTGACTCCGAAAATTTGCGTTCCGTCGGCGTTGTTGAACGCTTGGGATTTCGATGTGAAGCGCATCTCATTGAGAACGATTGCTTTGATGGCAGATGGGGCAGCGAGTTTATTTATGCGATGTTGAAATCAGAATGGGCGGCAGGTGTTGGTCAGGAGCCGATCACAAGCCGCCATGACTCTGTGGCTCTTTGGAAAAGAACGGCCTCAAACGATCCATTTATTCATCCGTCAACAAAGACAGAGTAATTGGGGGCTGTCACGTTAACTGATTTGAGGTAAGCGACGCTCGAGAAAGAGATCTTCAGGCGCTGAGAGCGGTCGCGTTATTCCATTGGGCGAGAGCCCGGACACGGTGGATGTGCCGGGAAAGAGCGGTGGTAATGGAGGCGGGTGGGACGAAGAGATTACGGATGGCGGAGAAGACGGACACGAAGCGCTGACATCCGCCTGGTGAGCGGAACTTCTGCATGATGCGTTCGCGTTTTCGCAAAGGAAGATGACTGTTCTCCGCCCGGTTGTTCAGACCCTTATGCGAGAGATGCCGGATCGAGAGACCAAGTTTGCGTCTCGCTGCTCCATAGGATTTGAGCCTGTCTATGATCATACGACTGGGGCGCAAACCCTGCCGTTTGAGAAGCCGGGTCAGAAGACGCCTTGCCGCTTTGGTGTTCCGACGGGGCTGCAGGATCTCGTCGAGAACATACCCGTCCTGATCGACAGCCCGCCACAGCCAGTGAGGCTGGTCCCGGATCACGATCCGCACTTCGTCCAGGTGCCAGATATCATCCGGTCTTGCTGCCTTGCGACGCAGGGAGCGGGCATAGGCTGTCCCGAACTTCAAACTCCAGCGACGGATGGTTTCATACGAAACCACGATCCCCCGCTCGAGCAGCATCTCTTCCACAAGACGAAAGCTCAGAGGGAAGCGGAAATACAGCCACACCGCATGAGCAATCAGCTCACCCGGAAAACGGTGCCGTTTGTAGCTCACAGATGACGCTCTCATCGCCCGCGTCTACCATGCCAGACTTAACGTGACATCACCTCCAGATCGTACCGGCGATACTGTGCGCGGGTGATTTCAGTCCAGGCCATCATGATCTCATCAGGTTGTCGCAAACCCATGAATCATAACCTACTGAAATCACCCAACTCATTTTCGGTCGGACAGTCGGAGAGCTATTATCTGGAAGTAGTTCATGGCTACAACCATAGCTTCTAAAAAAGCAGTTTCAGCAGGTGACTCGCAATGTTGCTTAATGAATGTCTGCCAACTTGGATCGTTGGCGATTGCTCTTGGCACGTAGCTGAATCTTAATTTCGGATATGATGGCTTGTATTCATGTATAAAGTTCCAAGCTATAAATATAATAAGTATTAATAATAAAATCAT
>NZ_BAPY01000049.1:0-211 GCF_025994195.1 Asaia spathodeae NBRC 105894
GGCGCCATATAAAATCTACATATTCCTATGGGCGGATATTTTTCATCATACATTTACAGAATTTTTTTCAAACTGAACCAGTTTTGTCGCGATAATGCTCCGGCTGGCTTCTGGGGCAATTCGCGCCAGTGAGCACGGTCCTGCGGTGAGGTCCCATTAAGCCGGGCCTGGTAGCACAAGCAAAAGTTCTGAAATCATGAGGGGTATATCT
>NZ_BAPY01000050.1:0-12274 GCF_025994195.1 Asaia spathodeae NBRC 105894
TTGATCTTTCCTTTTTGTTGACTGTATGGAAAATCTAATAATTTATATATTTCATTTGTATATCGATATTAATCTTTCTTATTTTCTCAATCGCCTTGTCGGTCGCAGCAATCGCCTCTTCGAGCGCATCGTAATCGACGTCGAGAGAGGCTTGAGGAGAAAAAGGGGCTAACGGTCTGTTCTTTTCGTCAAGATTACAGATCGTCTCTTCTACCTCCCGACGTGGTCGCCCGCGGCGACGTCCCGGAATAGGTCGGCGTGGTGCGCTGACGATGTCGCGTAATGGCTCGAACCCTTTAAGAGCAAAAAGCCGCCGTGCAGAGCGATGAGTTACTTCGACAACGATTTCGTCAGCCAGAAACCGCTCCAGCATGACGTAAGACGCCTTGATCGAGATGTGGAGCATCTGGGCAAGACGTGTTGCAGAAACCAGGGGGAAAGCGGCTATCAGGTCGATAGCCGTGTTGGCACGGGAGGTTGATCGCTGTGCGCCGCTACGCCCACGTGCATGACGCCATTGTCGCTCGATATCATCGACACGTGTCTCCATTGCCTCGGCTTCCTCCGCAAGACAATCGAGAAACCGCGGTATCCATAATGCGCGCTCCCAGGACGTGCCGGTCGTAAAAGCCCGGGCGCCGGTAAGTGGAAGACCGACCCGTATGAGTCGTGCCTCCTGCCAGAAGAGGACAAGGGCACCACGCATGGGAGCGCGCGCATTTCCGGCATCGATCCATGCATGAAACGCCTTGGCAGCCCCGAGAAGTGGGCCAACAGTGATCGACTTGTCTCTTATTTGCATGACAGCTGCACTGATTTGCACGGTCTGGTTCTGTGTCGGCCGACAGAGCCACTGATACTGCTCGAGGGCTATTCTTGCGTTATCGATACGGGCTCCGCGCTCAAGAGCATCCTCAGCTTCGAACCTGGGACGCAATCCCTCCAGTTCTGCAGCCAGATGCCATGGATCAATGAGACAGCCGTCAGCTGCGGCACAGAGGCGTGCCGCCTCGATCCGCTCACGGAACAGGATGGCTGGGAGCAAAGGATGATTATGGAGACGCTGATCCAGTCGCCCGATTGCGACAGCGGTTCGGCTGAGCGCGGCGTAAAGCCTGTCGCTAGGAAAGGGGGACGGGTTCTGACGACCGCTCAAGCGCGCCTCGCAGCGTCCCGATAGATTGCCTCCCCGGTGCGTCGATCTATAGCGATGACAAGGATAAGGATCTTGCCGTCATCGACCCTGTAGACGAGCCGATATCCTGCATCGCGTAGCTTGATCTTATAGCAGTCTCGAAGGTCAGCTGTGAGACGGGCTGAGAGGACGTGCGGATGTTCAAGGCGTCGTGCCAGAACCTTCTTGAACTGGGTCTTGATACTGCCATCCAGAGCGTCCCACTCGCGTTTGGCGCGTGGATCGAAATGGAGCGCGTAGCGTGTCACAGGTCATCCAGACTAACAGCAATCGAACCCTGGGGTGAGGCAAGGCGCTCACGAACGAGAGTCAGAAGATCGCGATCGTCATTCGACAGGATGACGCGCTGGACCGGGAGTTTTCCGGTTTCGACGACGTATTCGAAGGTCTGGCGGATCAGATCCGAGGGTGTGATCCCCAGCTCTGAGAGGCGCTGATAAGCAGCGTGTTTCAGGGTGTCGTCGATGCGCAAATTGATGGACGCCATGGCTTCTTACTCCCTCCGAATAAGGCGCGTTATACGTCTTTACATTCGTAAAGGCAAGAGAGGGAACTTACTCTTAAATGGCATAAGGCTCAAATTGCGCTTTTTTGCAATTTGACCCCCCTCACCCAACCTACTTCCGATAATTCTTATTATCGGAAGTAGGTAAGCGGACGAAAAGTGGCAGGGGATTGGCTGGAACCAGCGGTTCCAGCCTTTGATATCAGCGGATATCGTTAGACGCGGTACTTCGCCATGCGAATGCCATCAGACGTTCGAGCGTAATGGATCCAACCAAAAATGCCGTTATCCGTCATCGGATTGGCCTCGTCCGCCATCAAGCGCAATGCCCGGAGCTTGTGCGACGTACTACCGGCGTGATCGTACACATATGCAAGTACTTTTGATCTGGCCTGTGTGAGCGCGGCTGGATCATGGAGAGATGCCGCGGCCTCATATTGGCTCGCAAGGTGCTGCATATTTACGACGCTGTTGTACGTACCCATTATCGTCGTTGCGATCAACGAACAAGAAGCGGCCGCCCCCAAGCCGTAAGTTAGGCTTCTCCAAGGATGTCGAATGCGTGCTGTGCGAAAAACGAGAAGCATGGAACCTGCGATGATCAGACTTAACCCGATATGAGTACCTTCATAAGTGACTAACACCCATGCCATGTTTGAATATAGGGGACTATCTGGATCCTGGACGCGCAAAAACACTAACTGAGCCAGAATTGTCGCCATTCCAGTGCTAAGAAGACAATATGCGGTAATCACCCAACGGTCGGCGAACCCGATCACGCGTGGTGCGGCGTTGTGAAGCCCTTGTCGACTATATTCTTCGAGCATGAGATACTCCCTCGTTGCTGCCACGTTTTGTCCCCGCGTAAGAGCCTGTTTGAAAACTGCGTCTGAGCCCGACAAATGGTCGGGTGGCCCATTTAACTTTTGCGCAAATGCCCTGATTTCCGCTGTTTCGTGACCGTCAATTGCTCGGTGCAGCTACCAGGGGCCATCATCAGGGGCCATCATCAGGGGACTTTCCAAACAGGGTCTAAGCGGCTCTGAGAAGTATATTACTATGCGTTGTGAGTGCGCCGCATTGTTTACCATCATTATCAAGAGTAGTTGCGATGGGTGCGAAACCGCAGCGGATCGGGTAGAAAGCGCGCCTCAGAGGCTCGCCGCATTTGCCAGTGTGCTCCAAGCTGGACGCCAGCTTCCGCCTCCGCGGTGGACGCTGCGGTCGGTCTCGAAAAGGTGACCAGCCTATGTGTTCTCGTCTTTGCGGTCACTCGCAAAATCTTCGGCTACTCGGGTGTACGCAAGTTGGAATGCCGCACGGGCCTGGTCGGATAAGATATTGACGTTATCCGCGTCTTCCTGCCGTACAAAGAACCAAAATTGACGATCGATACCATGCGCATATTCATCGAGGTAAGAAAAATTACCTCTGTAAGCAATCAGATATTGTTCTGCCTTATACATGCCAGGTTGCAGTTGCTTCTCCCTGTTAATAATGATTTGCGTGAGTCTGCCAGCGAACGAGACTTCAAATGAGTGTTGTTCGATCATTTTTCTCTTGTCCCCTTCACTTCCGGTTGTTCGGCTATCTGACGTCGAAGTCGTCTCTTTTCTGCTCAAGGACATGAATCCGCTCCTCCAACTCCCGCAGGCGCCTATCTCGCTCTGCCCCGAGTTTCTCTAGACTTGTGAGTCGCTCCGACGCATCCGAGAATGTTTCATCGATCCGACGTAATATTTCCCCAGTTAGTGTTAGACCACGGCTTGCTGCCTGGGCTTCCAGTCTTTGTCGTAAGGGGGTGGTCAGGCGTAGCTTAAATAAGGAGCTGGGGACGTTACCAACCGCCGTCTGCTGGATATCAGGCAGTTCAACTGTTCCGCCTCGCTCGACTTGTGGTTCATGTATGGATGCAGTCGTCTGGTTGTCGTTCACGTCATGCTCCCCCTTTCAAAATCTTTTTTGCGAGATGGGCCGAATGCCCGATTCCCGCTGCTAAAATCGAACACGCCATGTAGTCGAGAAAATTCAGATCGGACCAGAGCGTGAGGAAAAGTAAAATAACGCCTCCGGCAAGAGTGCTGAGGAGGGTCAGGGCAAGCTCAGTGTAAAGTCTCTCAGGCTTGGTCGTATAATTGACATCTGTCATCGTGTTTCGCTGGTCTGATTATAAATTTGGATCCCAGTAGGGCAGCGTGCCACCTGCGTCTTTTACGACTTTTCCAGAAACGTATCCTTCGTCGCCGCGGATCCCAGAAGATGACGCTGTCTCTTCGTGCAGACTCTCAAAGACATAATCTTTCGTATTAGGATCTAGCCTCATTATCCCCCACGGTTCTTCTCCGAGAGGGCCGTGTCTCCTAATCTTGAGGTCTTCGGAATTATTGATGCGTACCGTGCCAACGTCATACCCATGTCGGTCTCGCGGCAGCTTTCCGGCTCGTCGGAGGATGTCTGGCTCAACGTTATCCATGATTTTTCCCTTTCCGACTGGCTAGCGGCCGTCTTATCGTCGTTTCGTCGTCAGTCATTTGCTTTACCCTTTTCCTGAGAAACCTGCGTAGTCAGCCCCGTCAGCAATATCCTGACACAGTCCCTGCACTGCGATCAGCGCGTCGGCCGCATCACGAGGTCCATTGAGCCAGCCGGCCTGTAAATTGAGAGAAATCATGGACCAGACCTGATATGCAGCGTCTATCTCGAGATTGACACCGACCAATTCCAGCCCCTCCTTCACCATAGCGGCCGTGATAAGTTCATCTTCAGAAGCGGCCGCAAGTTCTCTCGATTCTGCTGCATCTGCGCCCGCCTCGGCGACAAGGGCTTGAAGCGCGGGGCGAAGGGATGCCGGAAAGCTAGACTCGGTCGTATGGTTGTCCGTTTTCATGGCGTCCAGCATCCTATGCCGCCCCATTGCCCATTCAAAAAGTCGGCGCTGATCTTGTAGTGTTCCTTCATCGTATAGTGCCCAGCCGTCATTATCCGATGCCCCTCAATTTCATCTTTTCCAAGGGAATTGAGCGCTGCCCCCAAATTGCTGATGCGACGATAATCTATATCTTTGCGCTTTGGATAACCGTGCATTTCCACTACCAGGAGCGCAGTCAGTTCGGAAAAAGCTGGGGCGACACGTTCGGAGGCTCTGTGTTTCCTAAGAATGGTAGCTGACGATTCTAATGAGAGTCTCAGATAGAGTTCATCACTTATTCTTGCGCAGGTCGTTTGGTTGTTGGGCATACTCTGCTTCCCTTCTGAAAATCACTTGGCCCAGTCAGGCGATCAGCCCGGGCTGAAGCACGCTGACCTTGAACCTGACCAGCTTCTTCGGAGCGCCGTTCAACTCCAGGGTCGACGCCTTCTGAAGCGAAGCGCAAGCGTGGTAATCACCATGATGACGCACGCCGCAACCGCGGGGGCTGCTGGTAGGTACCAGCGAAGCATTGATGCCCGCGGAATCATCGGAGCCGGGTCGTCGGAAGTGTATTCCAAATGGTATCCGATACCGAGAAATGCCGCATATACGAGCAAGCCTAACGCTATCAGGCATAGAATCAGCGCGTTGTCAGCTATGTTCGGAATAACTTTGTAGATAAACACATCCCATGTGGTGCTCTTATTTCTCATTTGATCAACTGAACGACGACGACTTTCCCGGGGCTGTCCATCAAACATGAGTCATCCTCCTACACTGGTCGTTTGCTTGTCAGGCATTGTTCTTCTCCCTCCTCTGTTTGGCGATTTTCTGCGCAACAGATCTGCGGCCTAAGGTACGATAAAGCGTGGTGATCGAAAGACCGGCACGCCGCGCGATCTCGGTGTTCGGCATTTCCCCGCTCGACAAACCCCAAAGCGGGCGTGCAATCGCCACCGCTTTCGCGCGACGGTCAGCAGCTCGCGCGGCAGCAGCGGCATTTCCTTTTGTCCGCGCGTCCGCTGTCTGGTCAATTCGCCTACCTCTATCCCATGCTGTCGACGCGGCAATTAATTCGGCAATCCCGGCGCCTGGTGGAATCTCAAGCCGTTCCGAAAGCGCCCGAACCGTAGCTCCCCGATCGGCTGCGGCCTTCAATGCGCCTAACAGGTCGGGGCCTGAATTTAGGGCCAGGGCACGGATTGTGGCGACGATAATGGTTTCCCGCCCTTCCCGGCCGCTCGGGCGCAGTAGCGAAGCCCGTTCGGTCAACGCCTCTACACGTCTTCCGCGCTTGTCCCCGCGCGTCATCGCGTCCTGAAAAATTGGTCCAGAGAATCCCGCATCGGACAGGGCCGCCAGCTGCCGCTCCACCGACCACCCAGGCACCCCCTCCCGAACATACGCCCGCTTCATTAGAATTTTCATTCCTGATGTAAACTTTCGGATTGCAAATCTACAATGGGAATGAAAATATGGGCAAGAGAGATTTGTTTTCGAGAGGCGAGGCGAAACGGAGATCGCGGGAAGAGGCAGGGCATTCGGTTTTAGGAAGAAGCCGAAGGCAGCCATGATTCTCGCACCATAAAAGGTGGGGATGACCCTGAGTGGCATCGCTTCGGCGACCGCACCGTAAGCCTCTGGATTGCGCAGACCTGGGTTAGAATCTCGAATGAACGGGAGAAAGCCTCCGCAGTGCGTGCAATCGCCATCATTAAGTCAATGCCGGAAGGAATAACCATCATGTACACATACTGCTATCGGTCTGGTGAAATTGATTTTGGCACTGTGGTTCCTGAAGGGGCCTTGCCATTAGGGAAGGCTCGAAGCGCCAAGAGGTTGCGGGAGATTATTACTGTCACCGCGCGGCACGCATATGACGGCAAGACGCTACTGGTTCCAGGCCTCCCCGAGGCGAAGACTGAAGACGCAGCGGTCGCCGCATATCGCTATTTCCGCGACGTAGTTTCGATGCGTGTGGCTGGACAATCGGGTTGGCCCGCTCGCGCAGCCGTTCAGCCGACAACCTAACCCCACCTTGGTGGTAGCCGGAAGTGGCCATTCATAGGTATAGTCAATCCTCTGCACGAAGTGGCCCATGCGTTGCCTAATCCATTCCACGGGGAAATAGAAATGGTGAAAACAAACAATATTTTTGATGTCGATGGTTTCAGTGATACAAAACGTCTTTCTCAGAGAGGCATTTTAAGGTCTCTGCCCTTCGTTTTTGCCGCATGCGGATGCATGTTTTTCCACGTAAAATACCATTGGCAGTTATGCGATGAATTCACGCAAGCGGCGTTCATTCTTTTGGGGGTGATTGTAGGCCCCAAAGGTCCTTTATCATTTAGCCTCGTCGACGCAACCTATGGGCGCGTCCTGGGCACTGCCGCACGGTTTACTGCTGGTTTTTTTAATTTCGGGCTAGCCTACGCTTGCTGCTGCTACGCCAATTCGTTCGTGGTCCAGATATATCGATAACGATGCCTACGTGACGCAGATCGACAACCAATCCCCGCCGCACAGAAATTCGGCGGTCAAGGAAGGATTTACATCGTGGTTCTAGGTGTATTGGCTGGTCTCGCAATAATGTCGATTCCGGATGTTTGTGTAGGAGCAGCAGCTCTTGCTGGCGACGCTGTTGAAGCTGTTGGCAGGCGCCTCGCCGTTGGCATTTTGAGCGAGGCCTCAAATCAAGCGAGTGGGATGTTTAAGAGTTTCGCGGCCCCCGCGTGGTTCTCCGGGGCGGCATCCCAGAGACCAGATCCATCCGCTATCGGGGACAAGGCTACGGAGATTCTGCGCTCAACCTTGTCGGATCTGGATGTCACTCTGATTGACCGCGAAGAACTTGTATTACTGCGTAAAGTGGCTGTGGCGGCTGACAACAAAGATCCTGATCAGGAGCTTTGGCTTAGAAAACTAGCTGAGTTCTATCGAAAAAAAGAGCAGGCGAGTGACGATTTGAAAGGGTCCAGTTCGTCGCCTCAAGTACGTCCAGCCTGAGATCTGGCTCACTTCTTGCCTGTGTCATAACGCGCAGTGAAAACATCAATGGCGCTCGGCGATCTAACGGATTGGGAATAGGTGATGATTGGCCCGTTTCTGCCACCTAAGCAGGGCCGTTGGGTGCTTCAGATCACCGCTCCAATGATCGATTATTTAAAACACCCTCATTCCGTGAGTGTACACTGAGGAAAATATGTCGCAGTTCATCACTGTATTAACAGTCGCCACCATATTATGCTTGTGCGTCATCGTTGCAGCATTCCGATGGATGAAAACAGTCACGATAAGGATACCGGGCCGGGCGATCCAAGAGCGGATCGATAAAAAAATACCTCTCGCAGTTGAAAAGGCCGGCTGCAAGTTTCGTCTGATAAAAGCTACGACGACCCTGAATGCTGGCAACCGGATCGCGATCGAAGTATCGGGCACTCTTGCGGTGGGCCCGGTTGAAGCTCCAATCAGCGCGAGCTTATCCGCCGGTCTTCGTTATGACGAAGCGCGCTTTTTCCTGTCCGATTTTCAGGTAAGCACCTGCCAGGTCGAACCCGTTTCACTGTCCAAGATAGGGGTATCGCCGGATTCATCGTGGTCATGGGTCGGCGCGCTGCAAAGCGCAGCCAATATTCTTAATCTGGAGGAGAAAGTCGGAAAGGCAACCGAAGAACACCGGCTCGGCCTGGGCAATTATTTTTCCCAACACGGCGGACCGCTCCTCGCGAAGGCACTCGAGCATTATCCAGTGTATACAATTGAGGGGCGGCAAGGGCTACATCGCGTGGCTCGCATGACCCTGGTTTCGGTTCATACTGAGCATGAAATCCTTGCCGTGACGCTCAGACTACCGGGAGCATGAAGTAGGCGAACTTAGTGAGATGGAAGACCCGTCGCCGAAGAAAGTCCTGCCTGACAACCAATTCCCGTTACTGGACTGCTCTTCGTAAATTAAACGAAACAAAGCTTGAGGAGCTGCAGATCATGAGCTAGATTGTCCATGTATTACTCTGCTTATGGATTAACGAGATAGTTAGTAAGGGTAAGCCCTTTCCTTCATTTAGGTGCCGCGCGGTTGGCGGTCTGTACTAAGGCGCCTAAGCCAACCACAAAAGCCGCAGGTGAAAACGAAGGCTAAGACGACCTCCTCGGCGCCTCGAATGATCTCAGCACGAGTTGTATCGAAAAAACCGACCAGACTTGCTTGGGAAGTATGCTGCATGACAAGCTGAACAACGGTCGCAAGGTAATTGCTTGAATTGAAAACGAGGAACCAAGCGAAAACCGATACCGCTAAGATGCAGAATACTATCGGTAAGGCCAAGACGAAAGCCAGCGCAGGAATGACGCCAGCGATGAGAGTGCGATTTAATTCTCGTATGGAAAAGTAGGGCGGCACGCTTAGAATAATATCTCTCAGGCCAAGCGGAGCGACCCTACGCTGTACGTGTTTGGGTGTGATCCGCGCCGATCTAATGAAGGGGTTTCGTGACATCGTGAAGCTCTCGTTTGTGAGATAAAAAACATGCTGTATTGCCCTGTGTGAGGCAATAGCATCGACCTCATTTTTACTCCGGGTATATCTGTTTGTGGACAGCAGACTTTGAATTGAATCACTGTATACGCCTATCTGGGTGGATCCGAGACTAAGGCGGCTCTGGTTGCGCGCACGTGGCTGGTCATTCGGCCGTTAGCTCTCCTTTTCGAGTGGGTTAGCAGGTCTTGCTTGCTCGCAGGACGCTCCTGGCCAGTTGTGGGTCGGTATTGTAAGTAGGAATGAGGTTTAGTCGGACTGCATGTCGATGATTGATGAAGTTCGGTTGTTTGGAAGCCGATCGGCAGGCCGGCAAGTCGTCCTCGATCGCCTGGATGGCACCGCCATTGGTCTCATCGGGGATGGAGAGTTGCGCAACGCGACCATGATCTTATCCCAGGCAGTGTTTACCCCTCCCCTCTCCGTAGTTCTGGCTGGCGGCCAATTACCAAACGGCGACTTCGCCGCGGACACGATCATCGCGGAGCCGGCTGAAACGAGTGATCAGGCTCTTGTAGCGTTACGAAGGGTGGTGGGCGTTCTCCCCAAACAGCACAAGCTCACTTTGTGTCTCGAGGTGGAAAGCGGCGTGCCTCGCTTCGTAGGGGCGCTGGAGGACGCGGGCGGCGCCGGCCGAGGTAGAGCGCTCGCCGATCTACCCCCCTGCCCTATCGGCCAACCGCCTGCTGCCGTTTCGGCGTGGTTCTCCCACGTCTCCTCGATCATCCTACCCGAGCACGACGGGACTCTGCAGACAGCCCGCGATGCCGCCGAGGTGTTCAACCAGTTAGCCAAGTCAGGCAACACGTTGCGGACCTATCGCTCGGCTGTGCGTGGCTGGTGCCGCTGGGCGAGCGACCATAACCTCCCTGCCCTTCCTGCTCGCAGCGATGACGTCGCTGCGTATCTCTCTGATATGGCGCTACGTGCGCGCAAAGTATCCACGATTGATATCCATCGTGCGGCTCTGCGCTATCTGCATCACCTGGCGCAGATCGCCATTCCTACCAGCCATCCCCTGGTCTCAGGGGCTCTGGCAGGTATCCGCCGCAATGCAATCAACCCACAGCCGGAGCAGAAGACGGCTCTCACCTGGGAGTCATTGACGGAGGCAGTTGACGCGATACCCGGTCTGGATCCGACCTCTCGCAGAGACCGGGCCATTTTGCTTTTGGGTTTTGCCGGGGCGTTTCGCCGTTCCGAGCTGTCAGGGTTGCTTGTGTCCGACCTGACGTTCTCAGAGGACGGCCTGATCGTTCGTCTGCGGCATTCGAAGGGCGACAAGGCGCGGAAGGGCGAACTGATCGGCATCCCCTCCGGGATAACCCGTCACTGCCCTATCCTCGCGCTTAACGCCTGGTTCCGTGCGGCTGGTATCAAAGAGGGGCCAGTGTTTCGCAGGGTCTGGCTACCTGCCCAGGTCAAAGCCGGTATGCCCTCCCCTGCCCTGCCGAAGATCGGCGAGGACGCGCTTTCCGACCGTGCGATCGCAGACATCATTCGCAAGCGGTGCTCCGCTGCTGGATTGGAAGGTGATTTCTCAGGTCATAGCCTGCGGCGCGGTGCGATCAACACCGGCGCCCAGGATGGATACGACCTGCTCGAGCTCAAGCGTTTCTCGCGTCACAAGAGCCTCCAGGTTGTCGAGACCTATATTGACGAGGCCAGTGTAAAAGCTCGTAATCCAGGTCGAAGTCGGTTTTGAGAGTATGCGCGCGCTAGGGGTGTACGGTGATCAACGATCACGCCACGGCGTGATTTTACCGTTCTCTAAATCTGCCGCAGCTACTTTGATACCTGCCTCATGCACTAGCGTCATGATGAGTTGTTTGACACTCATTCCCTTTTCTTCTGCGGCAATGCCAAGGGCCCGTAGAGTACTCCTACGGACGCGCATATTATGATTGACTGATTTGTCCTCGGGCTCAATCTGTGCCGGCGGCAACCGTGGATTGACTGCGCGTGCTGTTTGCAGCGCTTCTGCTCCCCTGCTTGCGGACGGCTGCGGGCGCTCTTGGCTCGTCTGCGCTTCTCCAAGAGCTACTGCGGTGATTGCTTCGGCGTTATGACGGGTGCGTGGCTTCAGCATCAGCTCGGCTCCACTTGGTTTAAGCCAGGAGCATTACTGGGTATCCAGCCGATTTTGGTGAGCTCGGCGATCAGAGCCTGCACCTCGTCTGCACCGGGACCTTTTGTAGGTAATACTCCGGAGTATGAGATCTCGCCGAAAGCGGTCCTATGGGAGATGGTGGATGTTAGGGTCGGGATCCCGGCGGAGCGCAGCTCGACCTCTGCGTGCTTCGTCAGATTCGTTCTCGAAAGCCTGTTCATGATCGCCCGAACCTCGATCTGACGCCGCGCGGCCGATGCGAGACCTTTTGCTTGTTTGATCGTCTCCTCCGCTTGATTGAGATCCGCTGCTCCGGCCGTCAGTGGGACCAGGATATTGTCTGCCACAGTCATAGCCACTGCACCGGCGAGATTGCCGAACCCCGCGGTGTCGATCAGCACAAGATCATTTATCTGATCAAGATCGAGCGCTAGGTCTGCAATTCTCCGCTCCGAGATCTCGTGTACGCAGGTGAATGCAGCGCCTTCATACGTGCTCTTGTGCCAGTCGGACATCGCTTTGGTCGGATCCGCGTCGATTACGGCAATTCGCAATCCGATAGCAGCACAATGTGAAGCGATGATCTGGCACAGCGTCGTCTTGCCAGGGCCTCCCTTAAAGGAGGCGATCGTGAGTATCGGCATGTCTCATCCCTTTAATGTCTTATCAGCCTACACGTCATTACGGCGTTACGCAACTACGTAATGACACGGAGTGTCATCACGTAACTACGTAATGACAGCCTAATCAATGCCAAATGGGCGCGCCGTGCGAGTGGCTCTGTCTGGCGCAATTCGTTTAGTCTCTGCACGGGATCATGGTGCTAATCGCGTGGTGTCAGAGACAAATGCCGGGGCGCGATGCGAGACGAGTTGAAGTCAAGATCGCACGTAAAGCCGTAATGACGCCTTTACGTGGGTACCCCCACGCGCTACGCGCCCTCCCCTTTCCCTGGGGCAGGGCTAATGACACGTAAAGCCGTAATGACGCCTTTACGTGGGTACCCCCACGCGCTGCGC
>NZ_BAPY01000051.1:0-328 GCF_025994195.1 Asaia spathodeae NBRC 105894
CTTGTAGACACCACCATCGTTATTAGCGAACTGCATGCCACTGAACGTGACATTGGCAGGATTGCCACTTGCATCACGGTTGCTCACCGTGACCGTACCAGCCTGACCTTCGAAAACGGCGAACTGCCCTGTTGACCAAGGCAAGTTCCCCGATCCTGCAGAATTCGTCCAATTATTGTCGCCGACCCCGTTTACTGCCGTCCAAGTTCCGTCTCCACCATCGACAACGTTATTACCCGCCGTACCGCTGGCACCATGATTCGCAGTATTTCCACCATCCCAGAATGAGAGTGTTCCATCGCTGACGACCAGATTGATCTGGTGATTG
>NZ_BAPY01000052.1:0-1216 GCF_025994195.1 Asaia spathodeae NBRC 105894
CCGGCTATAGCTTAGCAGAGCCATAAAACTGTCCGAACAGAGGGGACCACCTCTTAAATCACAAGCCACGAGCACCTTCAAAATCAGTTCTTGCCTTCCCGGATTGTTTGTCCAAGAATGCGCAGAGAAAGAAAAAGGAAGAAGCGCGCAGAAGGCGAAATACCTCAAATCATTGGAAATAGTGATGCGGTCGACCCAAAGTATTGAGGTTCGAGTCCCATAGTTCGCACCACCATCTCATTGAAATTGATAGGCTTTTTGGCTTTCGAGGCGTCAAACGGGGGCTCTCCAGGATTTCTTCCCAGAATGGGAAATTTTGATGCTGCGTCTGATAGGGTCCCGCTACCATTTTCGCAGGGCCGTGCCGAAGGATATCCAACCTCTCCTGAGGCGGTCCGAGATCTCCCTTTCGCTTGATACTTCGGCTAAACTCGAGGCTCGCAGACGGGCGGCACAGCTATATGACCGGACCGGACAGTTCTTCGACAAGGTGCGCGCCATGAGTGACTCGAAAGACCGACCGCCCACACCAGACGAGATCATCACTTTCTATGAGAGCTTCGTTCGCGATACCGAGTCTGCCCATGCCATCGAAATGCGTCTGCTCGAACTCAAGCATGAGAGGGAAATGACAGAGGTTCAGGTACGCTTTCTCGAGTTCAACAACCTTGTGACGCGTTTTCTCTCCATCATCGGCCCCTATCTTGCCAAGGACACCGAGCGGCTCGAAACGATGCGGAAAATCGTGAAGAAGGATCTGCCTGAAGCGCGTGCGGAAGCCGCCAATCTGGCCGCTCAGGTCAATCTCCTGAAAAGCATCGTCGTCGACATTGGAACGGCCAGGAAGAGCGAACCTATCGCCCCAGTGCCGCTGACTGCTGAACCAGACCCACGCGGACAAACCATACCAAAGAAAAAGCTTGCAAGCTCCGGCTCCCGCGCAAAGCTTCTGACGGTCAGCATGGCTGCGGAGCGTTTTATCTACCCGGATACCAATCGCTCAGAGGATACGAAACGCGGCACGCGCAAAGCGCTTAACCTGTTCATCGATGCCTTTGGCGACATGGAGGTTGAACGGATTACCGGCGAGACGGCTGGCGAGTTCCGTGATCTCCTCTTCCGTCTTCCTGCCACCCACGGCAAGGAGCGCAACGGCCGCTCAATCCGTGACGAGGTCGCGCGCGCTGAAACCGAGAAGCTCGAGACCATCAGCGCC